>JANQGP010000052.1 GCA_028277265.1 Woeseiaceae bacterium
AAGGGGCGCCGAGATGAAACTGAAAATGCAGGACAAGGGTTCGGTCGACGTCGCAGAGGCGGCATTCGGTGCCGAATACAACGAGGCTCTCGTTCACCAGGTTGTCACCGCGTACCTCGCCGGTTCGCGTGCCGGCACTAAGGCTCAGAAGAACCGCTCGTCCGCACGTGGCGGCGGGGCCAAGCCCTGGCGCCAGAAGGGCACCGGTCGTGCCCGTGCGGGCACCATCCGCAGCCCGATCTGGGTCGGTGGCGGCCGTGCGTTTGCAGCGAAGCCGCGCAACTACGACCAGAAGGTCAACAAGAAGATGTACCGTGCCGCGCTGCGCTCGGTATTCGGTGAGCTGGTGCGCCAGGATCGGCTGGTCATCGTCAAGGAACTCGCGCTCGAGGCACCGAAGACGAAGCTGCTCGCCATGAAACTGAAGGAACTCGATCTCGACAGCGTGCTGATCCTGAACGAGGCCTTCGACGAAAAAGTGTTCCTCGCTGCGCGCAACCTGCCGAACGTCGGCATTTGCGACGTCGCGTCGATGGACCCGGTTGTACTGATTCGCTTCGACAAGGTGCTGGTTACATTGGCCGCCCTGAAGCTGATTGAGGAGCGTCTGTCATGAGCCAGGCTGCACACCAGGAAAGACTGATGACGGTCATTCGCGGCCCGCACCTTTCGGAAAAGGCGCACTTCGCGGCCGAGCGGAACCAGGTCGTGCTGAAGGTACGCACCGATGCGACGAAGAAAGAGATCGCCCAGGCGGTCGAAATGCTCTTCGAAGTCAAGGTCGACGACGTTCAGACCGTCAACGTCAAGGGCAAGAACAAGCGCTTCCAGATGACCCGGGGTCGCCGCAAGGACTGGAAGAAAGCATACGTGAGGCTGGCTGAAGGGAGCTCTCTGGAAGAGTTCTTCGGCGGCGAATAAGGGTTACGATCATGTCACTGCACAAAGCAAAGCCGACATCTGCCGGACGTCGTTTCGTCGTTCAGGTCAAGACTGCGGAGCTGCACAAGGGCAAGCCGCATGCGCCCTTGCTCGACAAGAAGATGTCGAAGGGCGGCCGCAACCACAACGGCCGCATCACGGTTCGTCATCAGGGCGGTGGTCACAAGCAGCGCTACCGCATCATCGACTTCAAGCGCGACAAGGACGGAGTGCCGGGCGTCGTCGAGCGTCTCGAATACGATCCGAACCGCAGCGCGCACATTGCGCTCATCAAGTACGCCGACGGTGAGCGGCGCTACATTCTCGCGCCGAAGGGCCTGCGCGCCGGCGCGAAGATCATCAGCGGCGAGGATGCGCCGATCAAGCCGGGCAACGCCCTGCCGATCCGCGCGATCCCCGTCGGTACGACGGTTCACAACGTCGAGATGAAGCCGGGCAAAGGCGGGCAACTGGTCCGATCGGCCGGCGCTTCGGCTCAGCTCGCCGCTCGTGAAGGTGCCTATGCGACGCTTCGTCTGCGCTCGGGCGAGATGCGCAAGATTCACATCGATTGCCGCGCAACGGTTGGCGAAGTCGGTCACGGCGAACACAACCTGCGCAAGCTGGGCAAGGCCGGCGCGAAGCGCTGGAGGGGCGTCCGCCCGACGGTCCGTGGTGTCGCGATGAACCCGGTCGATCACCCGCACGGCGGAGGTGAAGGCCGTACCTCGGGTGGTCGCCATCCGGTCAGCCCCTGGGGCACGCCGACGAAGGGCGCGAAGACGCGCTCGAACAAGCGCACGGACAACATGATTGTCCGCCGGCGCAACAAGAAGCGCTAGTAAAGGATTTCGAAGATGCCGCGTAGTGTAAGAAAAGGCCCGTTCGTCGACGAACACCTGGCGAAGAAGGTGGCCGAAGCCGCAAAGACCAACGACCGTCGCCCGATCAAGACCTGGTCGCGACGTTCGATGATCCTGCCCGACATGGTTGGCCTGACGATTGCCGTGCACAACGGCCGCCAGCACGTGCCGGTCCTGATTTCGGAAAACATGGTCGGTCACAAGCTCGGCGAGTTTGCGATGACCCGCACGTTCAAGGGTCACTCCGGTGACCGCAAGACGAAATAGAGGAGCTGTTCGATGCAAGTAGCAGCAACGCTCAGATACGCGCGTATTTCGCCGCAAAAGTGCCGGCTGGTGGCTGACGTCATTCGCGGCAAGTCTGTCGACGAGGCGCTGCGCACGCTGACTTTTTCGCCCAAAAAGAGCGCCCGTATCGTGAAGAAGGTACTGGAGTCGGCTATTGCCAACGCCGAGCACAACCACGGTGCGGACATTGACGAATTGAAGGTCGCGACGATCGAGGTCAACGAAGCACCGACGTTCCGTCGCTACCGTGCTCGTGCCAAGGGTCGTGGCGCGCGCATCATCAAGCGGAACAGCCACATTACGATCAGCGTAGGCGACGAGTAAGGATTATGGGACAGAAAGTACATCCAACCGGCATTCGCCTTGGCATCGTCAAGGACTGGACCTCCAAGTGGTATGCGGATTCGAAGGCGTTCGCTGACTACATCAGCGCCGACCACGAGATTCGCGTCTACATCAAGAACAAGCTGAAAGACGCGTCGGTCAGCAAGATCACGATCGAACGGCCCGCCAACAAGGTCAACATTACGATTCATACGGCTCGTCCGGGCATCGTAATCGGCAAGAAAGGCGAGGACATCGAGAAGCTGCGCGCCGAAGTTTCGAAGATGGTCGGTATGGCCATCCAGGACGTCCGTATCAACATCAACGAAGTTCGCAAGCCGGAACTCGATGCACAGCTCGTCGCCGAAGGCATCGCGCAGCAACTCGAGCGCCGTGTGATGTTCCGTCGCGCGATGAAGCGTGCCGTGACCAACACGATGCGTGTCGGCGCAGAGGGCATCAAGGTCAAGGTTGGTGGCCGCCTGAACGGTGCGGAAATCGCCCGTTCCGAGTGGTACCGCGAAGGCCGGGTGCCGCTGCACACGTTGCGCGCGGACATCGACTACGGGACGGCCGAGGCACACACGACGTACGGCGTGATCGGCGTAAAGGTATGGATTTTCAAGGGCGAGATCTTTGACAAGCCCGAAACCGCTCCTGCCGAGGCGGCAGCGGAGGCGTAAACGATGTTACAGCCCAAGAGAACGAAATTTCGCAAGCAGATGAAAGGCCGCAACCGCGGCCTCGCGCATCGCGGCAGCTCCGTGTCTTTCGGCGAGTTTGGCCTTAAGGCCACAGGTCGCGGCCGGCTGACGGCCCGTCAGATCGAGGCGGCCCGCCGTGCCATGACCCGTCATATCAAGCGTGGCGGCAAGATCTGGATTCGGGTATTTCCCGACAAGCCGATCACGACCAAGCCGCTCGAAGTACGCCAGGGTAAGGGTAAGGGCAACGTGGACTACTGGGTATGCCAGATCCAGCCGGGCCGTATCCTGTATGAGATGGAAGGTGTCTCCGAGGAAATGGCGCGCGAGGCATTTCGCCTGGCAGCAGCCAAGCTTCCGTTCGGCACCAAGTTTGTATCGCGGCAGGTGATGTGATGAAGGTAGCAGACCTTAGAACCAGGTCGGTCGATGAGCTCAACGAGGAACTCGTGGCGTTGCGTCGCGAGCAGTTCAACCTGCGCATGCAGCAGGCAACGGGCGAGCATCCGCATCATCACGAGCACAGCCGCGTCAGAAGGGACATCGCTCGCGTCAAGACGGTTCTCAACGAACTGAAGCGTGGAGCGGGTGAAGACAAATGAGTGAAGAAAACAAGATACACCGCACAATCGTCGGCCGCGTCGTCAGCGACAAGATGGACAAGACCGTGTCCGTCGCCATCGAGCGTCGCATCAAGCACCCCGTCTACGGCAAGTACATCCGCCGTACGACCAAGGTCCTGGCGCACGATGCGGCGAACGAGTGCAAGGCCGGCGATCGCGTGATGATCTCGGAGCGCCGTCCGGTTTCGAAGAACAAGTCCTGGTCAGTCGTCAACATCGTTGAGCGGGCGGCCGGCCAGTAATCATTTTTAGGATGCAGTCATGATTCAGATGCAGACAGTCCTGGACGCAGCCGACAACTCCGGTGCTCGACGCGTACAGTGCATCAAGGTCCTTGGTGGCTCCAAGCGCCGTTATGCCGGCGTTGGCGACATCATCAAGGTCAGCGTCAAGGACGCCATTCCACGCGGCAAGGTGAAGAAAGGCGAGATCTACAACGCCGTCGTCGTTCGCACGCGCAAGGGTGTCCGCCGCAAGGACGGTTCGCTGATTCGTTTCGATGGCAACGCCGCGGTGCTGCTGAATGCGCGCCTCGAGCCGATCGGTACTCGTATTTTCGGCCCGGTGACGCGTGAGCTGCGTACGAGCCAGTTCATGAAGATCATCTCGCTTGCTCCCGAAGTTCTCTAGGAACTTCGGCTTTTATAGGAATAGTGATGGCCGCAAAGATCAGGAAAGGCGACGAGGTCATCGTCGTTACGGGCAAGGACAAGGGCCGCCGCGGCACCGTCCTGCAAGTATTCGCCGATGATCGTGTGTTGGTCGAGGGTGTGAACCTCGCCAAGAAACACATCAAGCCGAATCCGAATGCCGGAGAACCCGGCGGTATTCGCGACAAGGCGATGCCGATGGACGTTTCGAACGTGCTCGTCTTCAACCCGAAGACGAAGAAGGGTGAGCGCGTCGGTTTCCGCGCCGAGGAGGACGGCAGCAAGGTGCGTGTCTTCAGGAACGGCGACAAGGTAGACATCTAAGAGATACAGACATGTCACGTTTACAGGAAAAGTATCAGAACGAGCTCGCAGGTGAGCTGCAGAAGAAGCTCGGGCTGAATAACCCGATGGAAGTACCGAAGATCACCAAGATCACGTTGAACATGGGCGTGGGTGAAGCGGTTGCGGATAAGAAGATCATGGAGAAGGCTCGCGACGATATGGAAAAGATCGCCGGCCAGAGGCCCGTGACGACGATCGCGCGCAAGTCGGTTGCAGCGTTCAAGATCCGTGATGGCATGCCAATAGGGTGCAAGGTCACGCTGCGTCGCGAGCGCATGTACGAGTTCCTCGATCGTCTCGTCAACATCGCCATTCCGCGCATTCGTGACTTTCGCGGGTTGAACCCGAGGTCGTTCGACAAGCAGGGTAACTACAGCATGGGTGTCCAGGAACAGATCATCTTCCCGGAGATCAACTACGACGAAATCGATGCGCTGCGTGGCATGGACATCGTCATTACCACGTCGGCGAGAAATGCCGAGGAAGGCAAGGCGCTTCTCGAAGCGTTCAACTTCCCGTTCAAGAAGTAACGGAACGAAATAGCACTAAACGTGGTGCGTTGTAAGCCCTCGCACCGACAGTTTTTGACTGAATTGTAAAACGAGCAAAGATAGATATGGCCAAGAAATCGATGATTGCGCGTGAACTCAAGCGAGCCAAGCTGGTTGCGAAGCAGGCTGAGAAGCGCAAGGCACTGAAGGCGATCATTCGCAACGTGAACAGCAGCGATGAAGAACGCGCCGCGGCGCAGGCGAAGCTCAACAAGCTGCCGCGTGACGGTAGCCCGACCCGCCAGCGTAGCCGCTGTTCGGTCACTGGCAGGCCGCACGGGGTGTATCGCAAGTTTGGCCTTGGCCGAAACAAGTTGCGCGAAGCCGCGATGAACGGCGAAATCCCCGGCCTGACGAAAGCCAGCTGGTAGGCGGAGACAGACGATGAGTATGACCGATCCGATCGCAGACATGCTGACGCGCATTCGTAACGGGCAGAAGGCGCGCAAGGTTTCCGTTTCGATGCCTGCATCGAAGCAGAAGGAGGCAATTGCGAGGGTGCTCGCCGACGAAGGCTACATCACCGGTTACGCGGTCGACGGTGAGGGCGCCACAAAGGGGCTCACGGTCGAGCTCAAGTACTTCGAAGGCGCGCCCGTGATTGAGAAAATCCAGCGCGCCAGCCGACCCGGCCTGCGCGTATACAGCGGTAAGGAACAACTGCCGAAGGTGCTGGGAGGACTCGGCGTCGCCATCGTGTCGACGTCGGCTGGAGTCATGAGCGACCGCCAGGCACGTGAGAAGGGTATTGGAGGTGAGGTTCTCTGTGTCGTCTCGTAGGACGCGATGCCTCATTGAAAAGAGACAGAACTATGTCAAGAGTTGCAAAAGCACCGGTTGAGCTGCCTTCAGGCGTTGAGTTCAAACAGGACGGCAACATCGTCACGCTGAAAGGCGCGAAGGGTGAGCTGTCGATGGAACTGAATTCCGAGGTCGAGCTGAACCAGGAAGAAAGCACGCTGCGGTTGGCGCCGCGTTCGG
>JANQGP010000273.1 GCA_028277265.1 Woeseiaceae bacterium
GCCGCTGTACGCTGCGCCTGACAGGTGTGTGCCGATACCCGCGATTTGCCGGTATTTGTACAACCACTCCGGCTCGATACGGAGCAGCTCTTTCGCCACCTCGCGTTTCAGGACGAACTCCGCGACAACGCGTTTTCCGCGCGTCTGGATCATGTTCATCATCGAGTGCTTCTTGTCCGTGTCGATATTGCCGGAAAGAATGTAACGCGGTTTCGCCGGGTGGTTTGCGCGAATCCACTCGCAGGCATACAGCGTGGCTTTGCCGGTCATATTCTGGCCGGCCGCGTCGCCTGTCGTATAGCAGAATCGTGTGTACAGCATGTTCGCGACGACATACCGCTCGATTTCCGTCAGCCGCGGTACATCGACGGAGGCCTTGACGACGCCGCGCAACGAGTCGATGTGCTGGTCGAGCCACTTGCCGAATTCACGCGCTTCCAGCGCACTGTCGAACAGGAACACGGGCGCTCGTTGCATCGAGTGTTTGACGACTGTGGTTTTGGCACCGCCGCATTCACTGATGACGCGCATGCCGCGACTGTAGCTCGCGACCAGGGTCCCCTCGGTCGTCGCCATGGGGATGTAGAAATCGCCCTTCGCGTGTTCGCCGACCATCGTCAGCGGACCGGCGATTCCTATCGGAACCTGTGCCGTGCCAATGAAGTTTTCAATATTGCCCTGCGTAACCGCTGGATCGATCGTGTAGCTCGCTACGGTGTCGATCTTCGCGCCGGTCATTTCGGTGGTGAACGTGGCACGCTGCGAGGCCATCTCTCGCGAATGATCGTTGTCGCGATCGCGGGGGATTCGGTCGGATTTGGACATCAGGTTCTCCAATCTACGTTGTTGCGGCCTACACAGTTTCCTCGAGTTCGGCCAGGGATTGTTCCAGGTAGTCAATGAGACGCTGGACGCGAGGCACCGAGCGCCGGCACGCAATGATGCCGAAGTCGAGGTTGCCGTTATAACTAACAAATGTGATGTTCAAAGCAAAGCCGTGGAAGACCGCGGAGACCGGATAGGTGCCGAGAAGCGGGGCGCCGTTCCAGTACAGCTGTTCCTTCGGACCCGGTACGTTCGAGATGACCGTGCTGACCGGCGGGAACCAGTCCGCCACGCCCATCAGGCTGGCGATGAACAAGGGTGTCTGGATCAGGGTCGCGTAAAGGCTGGCCTCACGCGCCGAAAGTTCGCTGAGCATGGCCTTGCCGGCCTGCGTTGATTCGACGATGGCATCGAGCCGATCGGCGGGGTCATCATGCCGGGTGCCGAGATCGGCGACGATGTAGCTGATGGCGAGCGGCGAGTCGTAATCGTTCTTCTCGCGAACCGATACCGGCACCAGCGCGCGCAGAGAATGCTCGGGAAGCTCGCCCTGTTCGTCGAGATAGCGCCGCAGTGCACCCGAACACATGGCCAGGACGACATCGTTGATCGTGACGTCCGCTGCTCTGCTGACGGCGCGAATACGCTCGATGCTCCATGACTGGGCGACGAATCGTCTCGCGCTCGAGACCTGGGTATTGACCATCGTATGAGGAACGTGTCGCCACGGTACCGCAAGACCGGCGCCCATTCCGAGCCACGTCGCTGCATAACTCTTGATCGTACTGAGGACATGGGCGGACGTGTCGACCTGTGCCTTGAAGAAGTCCGCTATGGTCCTGAGCTCGAATTCGGTGGGCTCGAGTTCGTCGTTGCGGCCATGACCTCGCCGCTCCTTGAAGCGCTCATGCGCTTCCACCGAGAACGGCGAGAGTTCGAGCTTCGCCTTCGGGTCCGGTGAACACGACGCCTCCGTGAGCCGGACACCGGCGACGCCGTCGATGGCGGCGTGATGTATCTTCGTGTAGACGGCGAACTGCCGGTCCCGCAGACCTTCGATCAACTGTACTTCCCAGAGGGGACGACTGCGATCGAGCAGCGTCGAGTGCAACCGGCCGACCAGATCGAAAAGCTCGCGGTACCTGCCGGGCTTGGGCAGTGCGGAATGCCGTACATGGTAGTCGAGGTCGATGTCGTCGTCGCGCTCCCAGTAGAGCGGGCCGAATCTCCCCAGCGCACCGTGAGCGACACGGTGGCCGAACGGCTTGCGCAGCCCGGTTTCCGATCCGTACGACTCTGCGACTTGTTCCATGAACTTTCGCTGGTTCACCCGCTCGGGATACTCGAGCAGGTTCAGGCCGGCGACGTGCATCGGTGTCTCGCGGGTCTCGAGATACAGGAAACCCGATCCAAGTAGGTCAATTCTGTCCACCCGGGGATTCTACCGGAATGCGCTGGCGGATCAGCAAGTTGCGGCGTAAGTAGATATATCACCCGGCAACGCGGTTTTCCGCAGGGCATGTCGTTGTCCGCCGCAATCATGACCGGCTGCGCAGAGGACCTCCAAACGTCCCGTGAAATGGTCAGGATTCGCCGCGCTGACGCGTGATTGCCGGCGCCCGGATCCGGTCCCGCAGTGCGAACGGCAGGTACAGCAGCGCGAACAGTCCGAACGCGAGAAACTCGGTCCAGAACAGGTACCAGGGCCACGGCCCCAAGAGGTCGAAGAGGCTTGCCGTGTCGGGCTTCCTGAGCGTGTACATGTAATTGCCGTCAATGAGCAGGTTGATGCAGGTCACGATCACCATCAGCACATTGATCGCGATCATGGCCTTGATGACCGAACGCCAGGTGGGCCGCAGGCCAACGATGACGGTCAGGTAGATGAGCGTGATGACGACCAGGCTGTGCGAGGAAAGTGTCTGTATGGCACGAAAATGCGGCAGTCCGAAATCGCCGGCAGCCGGCGTCAGGATCGCCTGGGTTGCGCCGCCGAGGCCGAAGAAATACAGAATCTCGTAGGGCCGGTAGTCGCGCGCGATCAGCATGTAGAGCGATCCCCAGATGCTGAACGAGCACAAGTGCAACGGCAGGTGCGTCTGGACGTTCCAGGCGTCGTAGTAAAAGAGCCAACCGTGATAGGAAACTTCGACGAGCAGGAACGCGCCGACGAGAATCCACCGCGCCCGTTCCTTGCCGGTCTCGGTCGGGTCGCGCCAGCCCCAAAAGAGAAACGCGATAATCGAGCCGACGATTGCCAGAGCCAACAGGTGGCCCGGTCCGAAGAGGTCGAACGCGGGACCCTGGTAGTCGATGGCGAAGTACTGGTTCATGCTGGCGCCGATGATAGCGCAAGCGTGGGACCGAACCGTATTCGTGGCTACAATGCCGCGATGAACGAGGACTGGCTCGATCGCTGGAGCATCGGCAGGACCGGCTGGCACGAACCCGCCGGCAATCGCAACCTGCAGGCGCACTGGCAATTCACGGGGCGCCGCGTTCTCGTGCCCCTTTGCGGCAAGACACCGGATCTGCTTTGGCTGGAATCGCAAGGTAATGAGGTCGTCGGTGTCGAACTCGCGCAGATTGCGGTCGAGGCGTTTTTCGCCGAGAACGTGCTCGCGTACGAGCGCGTCACTAACGGGGCGTTGCCGGGGTATCGGTGTACGACGCGAAACGTGACGCTCTACTGCGGCGACTACTTTGACTTCGATGACGGACCGTTCGATGCGCACTACGACCGTGGAGCGCTGATCGCTCTTTCTCCCGTGCTTCGACCTCGCTATGCGGCGCATACGGCGTCGCTGCTGACGGATGACGCACGGCAGTTCGTGCTGACCGTCGAGTACGATCAGACGGTGTGCGACGGGCCGCCCTATGCGGTGAGCCCGGGCGAGTTGTTGTCGTACTGGAGCGAGCTGCGCGAACTTGCCCGCATCGACGACACCGAAAACGCCCCGCCGAAGTTTCTCGAGCGGGGGCTGGAGCGGCTCGACGAGGTCGTCTGGGTTCGATAGCTGGTCAGGAGTCGCGGCGGATCAGTTCGGTGCGTATCAACGCCGACTTCGGCGTTTCGCCGTCGACGATTCGCAGTAACTTGGCTGCCAATACCCGCCCCGCCTGATGCGTGTCCTGCCGGATCGTCGTAATCGGCGGGCTGAAATACTGTGCGGCGGGAATGTCGTTGTATCCCACTACAGATACGTCGCCGGGGACGTCGACGCCGGCGTCCCGCAACGCCGAAATGAACGCCATTGCGGCTGTGTCGTTCCAGGCAAAGATCGCGTCCGGTCGCGATTCGATCACATCGAGATAGCGAATCGCGGCGTCGTATGCCGCGTTGTAGGAAAACTCGCGCAGTTCGATGTCGTCGAACAGCGTGTCGTACGGGGCAGCCTCGATGGCGCTGCGCAGGCCCTCCTGCCGCAAATGCATTTCACGAAACGAGGTATCGCCGACGAACAGAAAGTGCCGGCGTCCCTGTTCGAGAAAGTACTCACCGACGAGCTGGCCACCGCGAAAGTTGTCGCTGCCGACGACGCAGTAGTTCGCATCCTCCGCGGCGGCTCCCCAGACGACGATGGGTGCACCCGTTCGGGCGAAGTCCTTGAGCATGCTCTCACGGTGCCCCTGGCCCAGGATGATGAAACCGTCCGCACCGCGCTCGTTGAGAATCTGCCGGAACGCCGCCGCGTCATTGTGGTTCGGGGCGCACAAGAGGAGGTCCTGGTTATGGTCTCCCAGTGCTTCGGAAACGCCCGCGAGCAGGTCGAACATGAAAGGGTCGGAGATGTGGTTCTCGTGGTGCGAGCGGAAATCCATCGATACCGCAATCGTGTTGGTGCGTTTGTGCCTCAGCTTCTGGGCGTTGCGATTGACGGCGTAGCCTTGCTCGGCGGCGACCGAGAGTACGTGGTTTCGGGTCTTCTCATTGACCAGCGGGCTGTTGCTCAGGGCCCGCGAAACCGTGGGTTTGGAGACGTTCGCCAGCCTGGCGATATCCGCCATCGTGACGGCTCGTTTGAGGTTTTCGGTCACTCGCCCTCCCTTGCAGAGCGCCAATATAGCGCCCGCTGAAACCAATTTCAAAGGGATTGAAATGCATTTCTTGAAATGCATTTCAACCGGGGGTAGTCTGGAGAAATATCCGGCCAACCAGGGGGAGAAAAATGACTTCCAGGAACCTTAATCGGCGCCAGGCATTCTTGGCGTCAGCAAGTTTTGCATTGTTGTCACTGGCCAGCCCGGCCATCGCCCAGACGGACGACGCGGACGAAGATTCGCACGGCACGATCGAAGAGATCATCGTGACCGGTACGGCGGGCGGCGCCGAACTCAGGAAATTCGACGCCAGCTTCTCGATTACCACGACCAGCAACGAGGAGATCAACCGGTTCACACCGAAGAGCACGGCCGATCTGTTCAAACTGGTGCCGGGCGTCTGGTCCGAGAGTTCGGGCGGCGTGTCCGGCGCCAACATCTTCGTGCGGGGATTTGCCGCGGCGGGGGATGCCCCCTACGTGACGGTCCAGGTCAACGGGGCGTCGATTTATCCGCCGCCGACCCTGTCGTTCCTCGAGAATTCGACGCTGTTCCGTATCGACGAGACGGTGCTGAGAATGGAAGCGCTCCGAGGCGGCCCGAATCCAGTGCTGTCGAACGGCCAGCCGGGCGTCACGACCAACTTCATCCTGCGCGAGGGCAGCGAGGATACGGAAGGACTCGCCAAGTTCACGACCTCCGACTACGACCTGCGCCGTTTCGACGGTTATGTCAGCGGCGAGCTCGCGGAAGACTTCTATTATATGGTCGGCGGTTACATCTCGAGTTCGCCAGGCATCCGTGACGCGCAATTCAACGCCGAGGAAGGCCATCAGATCACGATCAATCTGACCAAGGATCTCGAGCTCGGCAGCATCAACGTGTTCCACCGGAACACGGACGACAGCGGCACCTGGTACCTGCCGGCCGCCCTGGGCGTGCCGGGTATCGACGCCGAGTACACGCAGGTCGGCACGCTGAACCGGCAGCAGCAGATTCGGGTCGGGCCGAACGACGAGGCCCGGAACATCGATATCGGCGAGGGGCGCGGCTGGAAAGGATCGATCACCGGCGCGTCGGTGATTCTCGACGTTACCGACGACTGGCAGCTCACCAATCGCTCGAGCTATACGGTCGGTGACGCCGACACCCTGGGACTCGTGCCACAGAGTTCGCCGGTGCAAATATCCGAGCTGCGCGCAAACCCGGCCGCGGATCCGGCGGCAGTTATCGTCGGCGATATCGAGGGCGCGGTCAGCGGTCGCGCGATCAGCGATTCGGAGTTCATCCAGCAATTCGGCGCCTGGGAGGTCCGCAAGGACCTTGAGGCCTTCGTCAACGACCTGAGCCTCGAGAGGACCTGGGATCGCGGCACCTTCACCGTTGGTTATTACGCCGCGAATGCGTCTTCCGACGATCTATGGTCGCTGGGCAATCGGCGTTACCAGGTCATTGAGCCCAACGGCGAGGTCGTCACGGGCATCGCATGCAACGACCCGGCGCTGGACGGATGTGACGCCGGGGACTTCGATCTCGATCAGGTTGGCGATGCAACCATCAACGCGCTTTATGCCGCAACGACCTTCGACGTCGGCGACCGGGTCACGATCGATTTGGGCGTACGGGTCGAAAACTACGAGGCCGAAATGACGGCAGATTTCGGTCAGGACGGGACGGTGGATCTGGCGATCTCGGCCGATGAAACCGAAACGTCGTGGACCGCCGCCGGCAACTTCCGTGTCACCGATACTTTTGGCGCCTTCCTGCGTCTGAACCAAGGCAAGAAAATGCCGACGTTCAACGACTACCGGGACAACAGCGGCGCCTTCTCCGACGGCAACAGCCTGATCCGGGACATCGAGCAAATAGAGTTGGGTGCAAAATGGGTCACCGACTACGTCAGCCTCTATGCGACCGGCTTCTATACGACCGAGGACCCGACGATTTTTGTCGCAATGGCCGGTACGACGCCGGGCGAGATTTCGACGACGGAGACCTTCGGCATCGAGGTCGACGGCAACTGGGCGACGGAAATGGGCTTCAACCTGAACCTGAACGCAACCCTGCAGAACGCCGAGTTTGACGGCGGTGACGATACGGGTAATACCGTTCCTCGAATGCCCGACTGGCAAGTGCGCCTGACGCCGAGCTACGAGTTCGACCTCGGGCCCGAGGTCGAGGCCAGCGTTTATGGCACGTTGACACTCGTCGACGACCGTTTCAGCGACAGCGGGAACACGGTTACCCTCGACGGTTATGAAAAACTCGACCTCGGCATTCTGTTGCGGGTCAACGAGCGACTGACGTTCCAGCTTTCCGGCGACAACGTCACCGACGAGGACGCCCTGACCGAAGGTGACCCGCGCGATCCGCTGCTCGCAAACGGCCGATTCATCTTGCCGCGCTCCTTCAAGTTTGCGGTCGGCTACGAGTTCTAGAGCGTAGAATCGGGGCAGAACCGGGGCAGGCGCGAAACCTGCCCCGGTCTTTAACAAGAAAAATCGGATCTGCCTGGAGCAAGCATGCAACGATGGCTTGTCAAGTTTTCGCTGTTTCTCAACTACTTCGTGTTCGCGATCCTGCTGAACAGCGTCGGCACGGTCATCCTCCAGGTTCAGAACAGTTACGGCGTCACGGAGTCGGCGGCCAGCGTCCTCGAGGCCTTCAAGGACCTGCCCATCGCGATCACATCGTTCCTGGTGGCCTCCTTCATCGTCAGGATCGGCTATCGCCGTGCGATGCTGTTTGCGCTCGGGTTCATCGCCCTGGCGGCGCTCGCAATGCCCCAGCTCCCCGCTTTCTGGATGGCGAAGGCCATGTTCGCGGCAACCGGGGTCGGTTTCGCGCTCGTCAAGGTGTCGGTGTTCGCAACGTTGGGACTCGTTACGGATTCGCGCCGGGAGCATGCGAGCCTGATGAACTTCCTCGAGTCGTTCTTCATGGTGGGCGTGCTGTCCGGCTACTTCATATTCAGCGCGTTCATTGACGACGCAAATCCCTCGTCCATCGCCTGGCTCAATGTCTACTACGTGCTCGCGGGATTATCGGCCGCGGCTTTCACGCTTCTGCTATTCGCGAAAATCGACGAGCGCGCGGCCCATGTCGATGAGCCTGAAGATCTGATGAGCGAATTCTCGGATATGCTCAGGCTGTGCCTGCGGCCACTCGTCCTCGTGTTCATCATCAGCGCATTTCTCTACGTGCTCATCGAGCAGAGCATCATGTCGTGGCTGCCGACATTCAACAGCCGCATCTTGAATCTCGCACCGTCGCTGAGCGTTGAGATGGCGAGTATCCTGGCGGCGTCCACGGCGCTGGGGCGATTTTCGGCCGGTCTGTTGTTGCAGCGGTTCGACTGGTTCCGTGTCCTGGTCACCGGCCTGGTCGCTGCCGGGATTCTTGTACTGAGTGCGCTTCCGCTTGCCGGGAACGATGGAGGACCCGTCGTGACGACTTGGGCTGCGGCGCCGCTGGCGGCCTTCGTGTTTCCGCTGATCGGCTTCCTGATCGCACCCGTGTACCCGGCCATCAACTCGGTCATTCTTTCCGCGCTCCCCACCCATTCGCACGGTGCGATGGCGGGCCTTATCGTCGTGTTCTCCGCGCTCGGCGGAACCTCCGGGTCGATCATCACGGGTACGCTGTTCCAGCATTTCGGCGGGCGTACGGCCTTCTATTTCTCGCTGCTGCCGATTGCGCTCATCATCGTTGCCCTCGTGTTTTTCAAACGTCTCAGTGACGATCATTTGATGAACCAGCAGACGTCATGAAGATCTTCGACACACCGGAATCCCTGTACGCGGAGCTCTTCGAGGCCGTCCAGGCGACGCATCTCTTTCGCGATTCGAAGACTTTCGTCGATGCCGTTCCGAAGTCCAGCCCCGACATCGTCCTGAGCGAGTTTCGCGCCGGGAAAGACAAGCCGGATTTCGATCTCCGCGCCTTCGTCGATGCTCATTTCGAGCTCCCCGGGGAAGACATCGAAGCCGCGCCGGATCCGGCGGGCCTGCCCGTCGAGGATCGCATCGAACACCTCTGGGAGCTGCTGACGCGCAGCGCCGACAAGGCCGTCGAGCACTCGTCCCTGATCCCGTTGCCGAACCGCTACGTCGTGCCGGGCGGACGTTTTCGCGAGGTCTATTACTGGGACAGCTACTTTACGATGCTCGGCCTGGCCGATGCCGGACGCATCGACCTCATCAGGGACATGCTGGAGAACTTCGCCTTCCTGATCGATGAGGTCGGCTTCATCCCGAACGGTAACCGGAACTACTACTGTACCCGATCGCAGCCGCCGTACTTCGCGCTCATGGTCGAGCTCCTGGCCGAGGTCAGCGGCGACGTCAATGTTCGCGCACGCTATCTGCCGCAGATGAGGGCCGAGTACGCTTTCTGGATGGCCGGTGCCGAAGACCTGTCCAGTGACAAGCCCGCGATTCGTCGTGTCGTCAGGAGTCCGGGCGGTCTGCTCAATCGGCATTGGGATGACGCTGCGACTCCACGCCAGGAAAGCTACGCCGAGGACATCGCTCTGGCGGCAGGCGTCGACAGGGATGCGGAAGAACTCTACCGCGACGTGCGGGCGGGCGCGGAGTCGGGCTGGGACTACAGCTCCCGATGGTTCGGCGATGCCCGTTCGATGGAGACGATTCGTGCGACTCAGGTGGTCCCCGTCGATCTCAATTGCCTGCTCTACAACCTCGAAGCGACTATTGCAAAAACTTGCCGCGAGATCGGCGAGACGGAAGAGGCCACAGTCTTCGAATCCTGTGCGAGCAACCGGAGGGTACTCCTGCAGACCCTGTTCTTCGACGACGACAGCGGGATGTTCGTCGATCTGTCGTTGCCGGGTTTCGGGGTCACGGGCATACAGTCGATCGCCACTGCCTATCCGCTGTTCTTCGGCATTGCAACCGAAGACCAGGCCCGTCGCGTCGCCGAGTGTATTCAGCGTGACTTCCTCAAGGCAGGGGGCTGGGTCACCTCGAACTACGAGACCGGCCAGCAGTGGGACAGCCCGAACGGATGGGCGCCGATGCAATGGATCACCTGTTGCGGCCTCGAGCGCTATGGCTTCCGCGACGAGGCGCACCTCGGCGCACAAAGGTGGGTCGACAACAACACCGCGGTCTACCGGGAGCACGGCTGCCTTCTCGAGAAATACAACGTGGTGTCGAGTGGCCTTGCCGGTACGGGCGGCGAATACGACGTGCAGGAAGGATTCGGCTGGACTAATGCCATCCTCGTGCGACTGAAGCAAAAGCTCGGCGGCTGATGCGCCGGGCAGTAGACCGCCGGGATCTGTGATAGCTTTAGCACGCGCGACCCGTCCAACAATAACCGATAATCGAGGCGCCAGATGATCTACATCGCCGTCGTTTCCCTGTACGTGCTGATGCTGCTCGGCATCAGCATCTACAAGAGCCGCACCGTCAAGACCGACGAGGACTTCATCGTTGCGGGTCGCCACGTACCCGTCTACCTGCTCGTTGCAACGCTGGTCTGTACGTGGATCGGTTCAGGCAGCCTGTTCGGCACGGCGGGCCTGACATTTCGCACGGGTATTTCCGAACTCTGGTTCTCAGCCGGCGCCTGGGTCGGCATTCTCGTCGTGTACACGATTGCTGCGCGCGTGCGCAAGATAGCGCAGTACACGCTGACCGATCTTCTCGAGAAGCGCTATAACCAGGTCGCGAAAGTCCTCGGCACGATAACGATCATCGTGGCCTACATGGTCATCGCCGGCTACCAGTTCAAAGGCGGCGGCCGCTTCATTGCGATTCTCTCTGAAGGGTCGATCACGCCGGAAACCGGCATGATCATCGCGGCGGCCCTGATCATCGGCTTCACCGTACTGGCGGGCATGGTTTCCATCGTTTCGATCGATATCTTCAACGGCAGTATCATGTTGCTGGCCATGGTCGTTACGCTGCCGTTCGCGGTCATGGGCCACGGCGGTATCGATGCCGTAGTTACGACCATCCAGCAGGCGGAGCCGACGCACCTTGCCCCAATGGGCGGTCACGATTTCGTCTGGGTCATCGGTATCGCGTTGCCGACGTTCCTGCTCTTGATGAGCGAGTCGAGCATGTACCAGAAATTCTCGTCGGCCGATAATGCCCGCAATGCACGCCGGGCCGTGATGGGCATGTTCATCGGCGTCGTACTGGTCGAAACCCTGATGATGCTGATCGCGCTTGTCGGCTTCGCGATCTACGCGGACGACCCGCGATTCTTCTTCGCCGACGGCAGTATCAATCGCGCGATGGCCGAGGAGATCATCCTGCGCATCGGTTTCGAGCAGTTGCCCGTGATCGTCGGGTCGTTGCTGCTGGCCGCCGGCGCGGCGATCGTCATCTCGACCGGCAACACGTTCCTGATGGTGACGTCGACCAATGTCACACGCGATATCTTCCAGGCTTTCTTCATCAAGAATGCGACGCCTTCCCAGGTCGTCTGGCTGCAGCGCGGCTGCATCGTCGGTATCGGCGTGCTGGCGTACCTGATGATGAGCCAGTTCGAGACCATTCTCGAGATGGCGCTCGTGTCCTACACGATGATCGGCGCATCCCTGGCGCCGTCACTGCTTGCCGCGTTTTTCTGGAAGCGCGTCACGCGTGCCGCCGGTGTGGCTTCGATCGCCTCCGGCATGCTGACCGTCATCATCATCACGGTCCTGAACTCGGTGTTCCGCGGGAGCGACACCGAAATCTTCGGCTTCGTATTCCCGATGAATACCGATTACATCGCGATTCCGGCCGTGATTGTGTCGGTTTCGACGCTGGTCGTCGTCAGCCTGCTGACACCGAAACCGGA
>JANQGP010000390.1 GCA_028277265.1 Woeseiaceae bacterium
CTGGTAGTCGTACTGCCAGTCGACGAGCAGGTCACGGACCAGGATCGGATCTCCGGGCACCAAACGCCGCAGCCCGTTGGGATACGAGGGCGTCGCCGTTGATTCGGTTCGGTAGAGATGATCCGCGACACGTTCGGCCAGTAACACCGTGAAGTTCGGGAATTCGGGATCGACCGGATCGGAACCGGGGATGGGCGCGCAGGTAAAACAGGTGAACACGATCGCGGACCCGAAGAAGTTGTCCAGCACGGAGCGATACGCCCTGAGGGCATGCTCCTGGATCAGGGTGTCTACGGAAAGCGCATTGCTGTTGGCTGAGTACAGCTCGTGCAGCGTTAGTGCCGTGTAGTACTGGTTCTCCCCGGACTGTCTGCGTGCGAGGGCCGTCGCCCAGAAATAGAATCGGGCCTTCGCCCCGCTCGGCCCCGCCGGGATGTCGTTGGCTATGTCGAATTTGCTGGGCAAATTCGGATCGGCATTGGGGTCGAACTCCGGGATTGGTGTGTTGGACCACGGATTCTCGGGATCATCAAGAACACAGGTTTCGGGACCAATACCCACATCTGCGCAATACAGGTTGAGCACGACATCCGTGGGCAGCAGGATCTCGGTGATGTTTTCGCCGTCGCTCGCGCTGCGCTCGCCGCCACAGCCGGCAACGATCAGGGCTGCCGCGACCAGCAGCCCAATGAACAGGTTCCTGAACACAGCCGGCTGAGTCTCATAACGATTCAGTGTTGTCATTGTCGTAAATCCTTGGCTATGCATGCTTGAGCCTAAAACTGGTAGGTGAAGTAAACGACGGTCAGGAATTCGAAGTCACCGTTGACGTCAAACAAGTCCTCGTTCGTCTCGTCATACCCTCGATAAATCGTACGTATACCGAGACGCGTCGCCCGTCGCTCATCCTCAACCGATCCGAGCCACCCGGACGTGCCGAGCAGGACCGAGTAATCGAGCTTGATCTGTTCGGGGAACTGGACGTTGAACTGCCGGTGGAAGTCCATCGGACCCCAGGCGTCCTTCATGTAGTAACCCTCGAAGTAGTGCTTGCGATTGAACTCGGCCCGCCAGTGGAACTGGTAGTAATCCGCTTTGTCGCCGACCGGGGTACCGCTGGATTGCTCGACGCCGCGGACGAGCCTGAAGATGTACTTCTGGTTGCGCGTGGGGTTCATGACGATGCGACTCGAAACGCCCCAGACGTCAACGGCAGGCAAACCCACACCGAACGGCAGGTTTCGGCCCAGCGGCTCGAAGAAGAACAGGTAGGAGTCGGTAGGCGTCGGGTATTCGGTGTAAGTACCACCGATGTTGAACGCGAACTTCGCATCTTCACGCCAATCGTTGTCCCAGTCATAGAACTGCGTAGCGCCGGTCGGATCGTAGGTCAGGTAGACCTCTGCCGAGCGGGCTTCGCGATTGCCCAGGACGGCGAACGGATCATCATCCGTATTCCGCGGCGTAAGACCGGGAACCAGGATGCCGCCACTGGTTTCCGGCAGGCGATTCGGGAGAGCGTGCACGAAGTTGTCGCGATACAGCACCCGTGGATAGAGCATCAGGTTGCCGAAGCGCAGGATCATGCCGGCTTCGACCTCCTGCTTGTTGCCCGCGCCGGAATACGGCAGACGACTGGGATCGGTTACGCCAAACGTCCTGTGCACATGTCCGCCGTCGGCCACGAGTCCCGCGTACTCCGCCTTCACGTACGTCTCGTTCCACGGCAGCGTGAGCTTGCCGCGGAAGCCGAGCGTATCCTCGTCTTCGATCTTGTCGAGGAAAATGTTGCCGGCTCTATCGACGCGCTGGTAGACGTCGTCTACCCTCTCGGGCGCCGCGAAGATGCCGCCAAGTTCGAGCTTCATGCCGTTCGCAAATTCGCGCTCGGCGGTAAGCGTCGTCTGCTGTGACTGCCGCTCGACGATGTTGGTCAGATCCGTGCCGTCGTTACGCTTGGCGATGTCCGATGAATGAATGAAGGTCCAGTCGAAACCGAACCGCTGGAAGTCGTACTTCAGAATGGCTTTCGGGTTGGCGCCCCAATAGACTTCAGGACCGACGACGACGGTAAAGTCCTTCCACTTGCCCTTGCCTCGGACCTCGACACCTTCCGGCGCCTTGGCATTCCAGACATCCATACCGTAGATATCGGTTGCTTCGCGCATCAGTCCGAAGTGATCGCCTTCATAACCCCAGTGGAAACGCGGCGTATGGTAGAAGACCTCGACGTCGGCGTTTTCGCCCTCGTACGTGGCGTTGAAATCGTAGATTTCGACACGTTCGTCATCGACGAAGTCCACCTGGGTGACGATCACTTCGGCTTCGCCGAGGTCGACCGGCGCCTCGGCGAAGATCGTCCTGGGCAGCCCGCGATCGCCGTAGGTGAACTCCAGCGGCCGTTTCTGGGCGACGTTGCCGAGTACGTTCAGCGACATCTGGCCGCTGACCTTTTCGGTAGGCTGGAACGCGAAATCGAGAAAGACCATCTGGCCATCCGAGAACTCGAGCGAGTCGCGGCCATCCACGTCGATGCCCGTATCGTTACCTCGCAGAGCGAATTCGCCCTGGAACCGGCCGCCTTCGAATCGAAGCTTCCTCTTGTCCTCCTCGTTCTCGGCCTTGACGAGCCGGACGTCGCCGCGCAGTTCGAACAGGTCCAGGTTCATGCCGGCGAACATGGCGTCGATCTCGCCCGGGCTCGCCGCATACGGGTCCATGCCGAAGATCGCCTTCATCACGTCGTAGGCCATCCTGGGCCGTGCGCTGGAGACGCCTTCGGAATTCATCGGCCCGAGCGCAGTGATGCCGAACCACTCCTCGTTCATGTTGTTCTGGCCCTCGGCCCAGTCGAACAGATAGGCCTGGTTGGACCACGAGGCATTGGTGTCCTGGATATCGAGCCGCTCGATCTGCAGGTACTTCCACCATTCGTCGCGCCACTCGAAGATGTACCCGCCGATCGCGTTGCCCTCCTGGCCGTTACCGGCCGACTTCCGGTAGATCTCCTGCCACTGATCCTTGAGGATCGGCGCCTGCGCCACCTGGTCCTCGCGGAACTCGCGCGCATTGAATGCATCGCTGCCGAACTCGAAGAAGACCACCGGTAAATCCAGCTTCTCGTCAACTCGCGCCCACAGGTCCGTGAAGCTCACGCCGCGATAGACGTTGGTGCCGAGCAGGTCAAGATCGGGACAGAGTTCGGCTATCAGGTCGATGTACTGGATATCGCCGTTGACGATCGTGAACGGGTGATTCGGGTTGATCGCCTTCCCCGCCGCGACGACCTCGTTCCACAGGCTGTAGAGATACCGCGCTTTCGCCGTGTTCTGCTCGCCTTCCGGCAGGTTCTCGATCTCGAAACTCGACCACGAAAGGCCGTAGTTCGACTCGTTGCCGAACGCGAACATCAGTACGCCCGGCGTGTCCATGTAGCGCCGCACGTACTCCTGCATGTCGGCCTTCAGCACTTCGCGCGTCCGCGGATCGGAGTAGTCGGTGAACGGAATCCACTTGCCGTCGACGTTGTAGCCGTAGCGTCCCATCAACGGGTTGATCACCGACATGATGCCGTGCTCACGATAAACGTATTCCACCCACCTTGGCGGCATCATCGTGAACGTGCGGATCGTGTTCACGCCCATCTCGGCCATCAGGCCGAACTCGTAGTCGAGGATCTTGCGGATCTGGTCGTCGGACTGTCCGAACAGGTTGTAGGTGTAGTTCTCGCCGCGCGGCGTATAGCCCCAGACCACGCCCTTGATGTAGAAATCCTCGCCGTCGACCTTCAGTCGCCAGCCATCGGCGCTCTTGACGACGTCGACCTTGTTGGCCTGCGCATGGCTGTCGAGCGGGGCAAAGAGAACCAACGCGACCGCCAGCAGGCCACCGAATGTCGTCATACGTTTGAAGAAACTTGAAACCGCCATAGCGACTACTCTTTTTTTGGAATTGGTTGCTTGAGGAATGCCGAAAGTGTTCATTGTCTCCGTCGACCTCCCCTAGTTGATCGTCAAAGTGACGTTGTCGAAAGAGGCATCTGTGGCACAACTGACATCGTCGCTACACGCGGCTTTCAGATCCAGCCTGATACCGCCACTCACATCGGCACTGCCACCGCCGGCGGTCGTGCCCGCGGTCACGCTGCCCGAGTAAGTCGTCCAGGTGCCGTTCGGGAAGTAAGGCGTTGGATCACTGTCGAGAAAGTCCCGACCGTTATCGTTGCCAGCCCCATCGAGGAAGATCACCTCAACAAATACAACACCGCCAGGTCCCGCGAGGGATCCGTACAGGTCGAAGGAAACATCGATCGTATCGCCGGCCTGGATGGTACCCGCG
>JANQGP010000041.1 GCA_028277265.1 Woeseiaceae bacterium
CCACCATGTGCACGGCCGCGCCGATTTCCGCGAGCGGTTTCAGTATGGCAGTGGCCATCACGACGTAAGATAGCTGCGCCACCGTCGAGTAGGCCAGCAAGCGCTTGAGGTTCTGTTGCCGAAGCGCGACGATGCTGCCGGCGATGATCGTGAACGCGGCGACGACAACGAGCCAGCTGCTGCTCGGCTCGGCGAACAGGAAGTCGACGCCGAAAATATAGATGATGACCTTGGTGACCGTGAAGACGCCGGCTTTGACGACGGCAACAGCGTGCAGCAGCGCGCTGACAGGTGTCGGTGCGACCATCGCCGCGGGCAACCAGCGGTGCACCGGCATGACGGCCGCCTTGCCGATGCCGAAGATGAACAGGCCGAGCAAGAGCCCGACGGCCGGGCCCGCGAGATGACCTTCGAGTATGCCGCCCGGCGTGAACGTGCCGGTGCCGGCCACGGAATAGGTCCAGATGATCGCGGGCAGCAGCAGGCCGATCGAGGTCGTCAGCAGCACGCCCAGGTAGACGCGCGCCGAGCGCACGGTCTTCTCGTCGCCCTTGTGCGAAACGAGCGGGTAGGTAGAGAGCGTCAGAATCTCGTAGAACAGGAAGAGCGTGAACAGGTTGTCGGCGAATGCGATGCCGACGGCGGCGGCCAGTGCGATCGCGAAGAAGATGTAAAAGCGCGTCTGGTTCTTCTCATTGTTGCCGCGCATGTAGCCGATCGAGTAGATCGAGTTGACGATCCACAGGGTCGATGCGAGCGCGGCGAACAGCATGCCCAGCGGTTCGACGCGGAACGCAATATCGATACCCGGGACGACCGTCGCAAGGGTGACCGCGGGTCTGCCCCCCTGCATGAGTTCGGGCGTCAGGCTCCAGACCGCCCAGGCGAGGGCGGCCGCGGTAACCATCGTCGTGGCTTCGCGAACGTTCGGGCCGATGCGGCTGGCCACGGCAATGCCGACGGCGCCGATCAGCGGCAACGCGAGCGCGAGCAGGATCAGGTCGCCGCCGTTCATGGCATGTGCTCGAGCAGCGTGCTCGCGGCCGACGAGGCGAGCGTGACGGGCACTTCCGGAACGAGCCCGAAGTAGAGGTTGGCGAGCGCCGCGATCCAGGTGATCAGCAGCATCATGCGCGGCGCTTCCCGAACGGCGGACAGATCGGCCGCGGGCTCGGCGAAGTAGATTGCCTCGACGATGCGCCAGATGTAGACGACCGCCATGAGCGAGCTGACGACGAGCACGCCGACCAGCGCGATGCCCAGCGAGCCCTGCTCGAGCGCCGCACTGATCAGGTACCACTTGCTGATGAAGCCCGCCGTTCCTGGAATACCGATCAGACTGAAGCCCGCGACGATGAACGCCGCGGCGGTCCACGGCATGCGCTTCGCGACGCCGCCGAGATCGGAGAGTCGCAGCCCGGCGCATTGCGTCGCGAGGCAACCGACCGCAAGAAACAGCGCGCCCTTGGCAAGGGCGTGGTTGAAGAGATGCACGGTGCCGGCCGTGAGCCCGGCCAGCGTGACAAAACTGGCGCCCAGCAATATGTAGCCGACTTGCGCGACCGAGGAGTACGCCAGCAGCCGCTTGAGGTTCTTCTCGAACAGCGCGACGCCCGATGCGACCAGGATCGCCAGCACTGCAAGGGGCATCAGGAACCAGGTGAACTGCGTATCGTGGTTGACGAGATTGCCTTGGAATACAAAGAAGTCGAAGCGCAGCAGGAGATAGAGCGATACCTTCGTCGAGCAGGCCGCGAGGAACACGGTCACGGCATTCGGCGCGTACGTGTAGGCGTTGGGCAGCCAGACGTGCAAGGGGAATACCGCCGCCTTGAGCGCCAGGCCGATTGTGATGAACCCGGCCGCGACGAGAATGGGTTTCTGATCGGCAACCTCGTGAATGCGAAGTTCCATGTCGACGAGGTTGAGCGTGCCGGTCATCAGGTAGATCAGTCCGATACCGATCAGGTAGAAGGTCGCGCCGACCGTGCCCATGATCAGGTACTTGAAGACGGCCGGCAGGGCGCGGCGGTCCGATCCGCCGGCGATGATGACGTAGCTCGCGAGCGACGAGATCTCCATGAACACGAAGATGTTGAACGCGTCGGCGGACAGCGGGATGCCCGAGAGACCGGCGAGCGCCAGCAACCACGCCGCATAGAACAACGGCTGTCGCGATGCGTCGATGTCCGAGTCAACGCTGCGGCCGCCCGAGAGCAGGGCAAGCGTCGATGCGCCCGTGATGATCAGCAACAGCAGCGCACTGAAACGGTCGACGGCCAGCTCGATGCCGTAGGGCGCCGGCCAGGAACCCATGCGATACGTATAGACGTTGCCGTCGAGAACGCCGATTGTCATTGCGATCGCGATGGCGAATGCGAACAGGCTGGCGGCGGTGGCTGCCGCACGCGCGAGCCCGGCCGGCTTGAGCAGCATGACCAGCGGCGCGCTGAGCATCGGCACTATGACCTGCAGTGCCGGTAGTTGTTGGTCGAGACTAATCACTGTCGATCGCGCTGCTGAATTTCGTGTTCTTCGATCGAGCCGTATTCTTCTTTTATACGCACGACGATACCGAGGCCGAGGGCGGTGGTTGATATGCCGACCACGATTGCCGTCAGGATGAGCACCTGCGGCAAGGGGTTCGAATACAGGGACACGCCGTCCTGGAAGATCGGCGCCGTACCGCCTTCGATCTTGCCCATCGTTATGTACAGGAGAAAGACCGCCGCCTGGAAGATCGACAACCCGATGAGCTTTCTGATCAGGTTACGTTTCGCGATGACTGCGTAGAAGCCGATCATCAACACGATGGCGAAGACCCAGTAGTAATAGAGGCCGAGAAGCTCCATCAGACTTTGCCTCTCGATGCGAAGGCGTGAAACACGCACAACATGACGCCGAATACCGTGACGCCGACGCCGAGTTCGATCAACAGAATGCCGATCTGCTGGCCCTTGACGGGATCGGGGAGCAGTACGGAGTAGTCGAGAAAATTGCCGCCGAGCAGCATGCCGGCAATGCCGACGGCGCTGTACAGGATTGCGCCGCCCGCGGCGAGCCATACGAGAACGCTCATCGGCAACGCACGCAATGCCTGCGTCTCACCTTCCAGGAGCGAGTAGAGAATGATTGCGGAGGCGAGGATCGCGCCTGCCTGGAATCCTCCGCCCGGGCCGTACTCGCCGTGAAACTGCACATAGAGGCCGAAAAGGAAGATGAAGGGAATCAGCACGCGCCCGACGACGCGCGGAACGAGGTAGTGACGGAGTCCCTGGTTCACCGTGTCGGACGGTGCGGGCCCGTTGCGTCGCGACGCGGTACCCGAACCCAGGAGAAACAGCACGCCGATCCCGGCGGTCAGGACGACGAAGACCTCGCCCAACGTGTCGTAACCGCGGTAGCTGCCGAGGACCGCGGTCACTGCGTTGGGAATATCGACAAGCTCCGGCGTCTTCTCGAGGTACCACGGGCCGACGTGCTGGTGTACCGGCGCCTGCGGGTCGCCGAACCGCGGTTTGTCGAAGGTCGCGTAGATCACGAGCAACGTCGTGATGGTGACGACCCCGAGCGCGAGCAGGCGATTGGTCGAGCCGCCACCGCGTTCGCTTTGGCCGGTCAGGGCAAGCGCGCCGAGAAACAGGACCGTGGTAATGCCCGCGCCGATCGCCGCCTCGGTCAACGCGACGTCCGCCGCATCGAGCAAAAAGAAGTTGGCCGCCATCAGCAGGCTGAAGATTCCGGTCAGGATGACGGCAGCGAACAGGCTTTCGCTTCGCACGATGGCAAGCGCCGTGATGACCAGCAGCGTGAGCAGGAAAACGCCGAAAAGGATGATCATTCGGCGTCACCGTCGCGCCTCAGAGGACCCTCTTCCGGCTTCAGCCCCGACAGTATCGCCGCGCTGGCAAGCGCATTCGATGCCGTCGGGCTCGTGAACAACAGGAACAGGAGGATGGTTGCGAGCTTGATCGTCGCGAGCGTCATGCCCGCCTGCAGCATGATGCCGCCGATGATGAGCACGGCGGCCATGGTGTCGGTGAGGCTGGCCGCGTGCATGCGCGTGTAGAGGTTCGGCATGCGCAGCGCGCCGAGACCGCCGATGAAGACGAACACGCCGCCGGCGGTGAGCATTATCCAGCTCAGGATGTCCAGAACGATGGTCATGACATCTACTCGCCTGTTGCCTTGTCCGCGCCGTCACCGCCGGTACGCTCGCGAATGAACTCGAGAACGGCGATGACGCCGATGAAGTTGATCAATGCGTACACCAGCGCGAGGTCCAGGAAGTCCGGCCGTCCGTAAAGAAAGGCGACGACGGACAA
Source organism: Woeseiaceae bacterium (assembly GCA_028277265.1). Classification (GTDB taxonomy): domain Bacteria; phylum Pseudomonadota; class Gammaproteobacteria; order Steroidobacterales; family Woeseiaceae; genus UBA1847. The sequence goes on from JANQGP010000041.1 coordinate 4,326, forward strand.
CAGCAGCACGGTCTTCGTGCCGAACATGTTGGCCGCTAGCAATCGGTCATAGATGGTCGGGCCGAGCAATGCACGACCGAGGGCCATGGCCATCGTTATCAGCGTTGCAATCGTGACGGCGTAATACACGTCTACTTCTCCCGCAGCGCCAGGATGCGGCGGTCCATCTCGCCTTTGGCGAGTTCGTCGGCACCCGCTTCGGTCAGCGCGTGTACGGCTATCTCATTGTTATAAACGTCGAGCGCGAGCGTACCCGGCGTGAGCGTGATCGAATTCGCCAGCGTCGCCTGGTCGACGGGGTTCTTCGAGCTCGCCTTGATCGTCATGACCCGCGGGCTGATCGGAAGACTCGGGCTCACGATGATGCGGGCAACGTCGAGACTGGACTTGACCACTTCCCAGCTCAGCCAGAACCAGTAAGCAACGAGGCGGCGGCCGAATTGCAGCGCGAACACTTCGGTCTGAAAGTAGTCCATGCGGTACTTGATGTAGATCGTCAGCACACAGGAGAAGACGCCGAGACCGAGCAGCAAGGGCTTGTAGAGGCCCGACCACAGCAGCCACGCCGCGACGAGCGGGATCAGCAGCGCCAGCATTCGCGCAACGGTACGGGTAGCGGTGCTCATCGCGTCGGCCTAGCCGTCGTCGTCCGCGCTGCAGGGATATTCGCGCCGCAGGGTCGAGAACACGGCGTCCCGCGCCAGCAAGTCCTCGTCGAGGACCTTGCGGTTGGCGAGGTCGGAAACCACCTTCTCGACCACTTCCTCGAGCGAATCGGGTTCACCGAGGCAGAAGTCGGCATACACGGTCGGGCCGCGGCGGTTGACGCGGCTGCCGATGCGGCTGCGAATGGCGCGCTCCGCAAAGGTCTCGTCCTTCTCGAACTCCGTCGCGATGTTCTCGAGAACGCGTGCATCGGTGGCGACGGCGCCATCGATGAAACCCTGTACATAGCGCACGCAGAAGATGGCGTCCTTGCCTTCCCGGTCTGAATGGAAGTATGCGCAGTGCTCGGCGAGCTCCGGGGTCGACAACGGCTCTACACTCCCGGCACGCCCGGCAAACAGAAGCAGCGCAATGGCGCCGATCAACAGTGTCTTCGTGTTCATCGTAAGATCTCCGACTAGTGATTCGCGGGCGCCTGGCCCGGGAGTACCGTCTCCAGCAATTCGCCGACCGTGCAGTGCTCTTCGACCGCGTGGCGCAGATGCGCCTTGGTGTTGATGACGTAGTGATTGCGCCGGCCTTCCCTGGCGCGCTCGATGACGCCCGCTTCCTCGAGTTCGCCGACCAGGCGAAAAACCGTGCGCTCCGTAATCCCGACCCGGTCCGCAACGTCGCGAAGCCGTGCATCGGGGTTGTCGGCGAGGCAAATGAGCACGTGGGCGTAGTTGCTCAGGAATGTCCAGTTGTGGGGCGTATCGGTCACAGCAGCGTTGCTCCCGGTATTGGCGCGGGACGCGTAAGGTATGACAATTTTTGCCGGAAATCAATAACAGGATAAAAAAAACCAGATATTAATGTCATGTTTCTAAAGGTAACCGTTGCGCGAAAGATTGCATGTCGGTGAGACACTGAACGCCATGACCGACACACCGCCCAACCTGACCGGCGTGTATCGCTATACGTCGATTGCGCGGCCGATCGACCCGGCGTTTCTAACCAACCGCGCGCTGCTGGTCGTCCTGCCGTTGCTCGCGTTGTCGAGTGCCGGCCTCGTACTCCTCGGGTACCTTGATGACAGCCCGCTGTCGGCCTCGCTGGGCGGCGCGCTGGTCGCGTTTGCGGCCTGGGCGCTGACGCGGGAACTCGCGCCCGACCACGACGGCGCCGCGTTCGTCGCGCTGGCACTCGCATGGGCCGCGAACGTCGCGCTCGACATGCGCCAGGTCCTGCTCGTGTTCGTCGCACTGGTTCTGGTGCGCGTTGTCAATCGCTCGACGGGGCTGCCCGCGCGGCCGTTCGACACGCTCGGCGTGTTCGGCTTCTGTGCATGGGCCGCAGTGGCTACGGGACAGCCGTTGATTCTTCCGGTTGCAGCCCTGGCGTTCGCCCTCGATGCCGTTCTCGAGAAACCGCTGCGTGTGCACTACCTGGCGGCGGGCGCGTGTCTCGTGGTCTTTGCCTGGCTGCTGACGAGTGACCACGGCCTGGTCGCAGACGACCTGACCCTTCGGGACGGGTCGCTGCTGGGCGCATTCTCGCTCGGCATCGTCCTGATCGTCATGGCCAGCCCGCAGCCCGTGTCCTACTGCGACGTTTCACCGGACCGGCTCGACCGCGTACGCGTAAACGCGGGACTGATCGTCGGGTTGCTGCTGGCCGTCCAGGCGGTCGTTACCGGCGGCGAATCCGCCTGGCGCGAAACGCCGGTCTGGGTGTGCCTGATCGTCGTGTTACTCGACCGGCTCGTCGGAGTAGATGGCTACTTTCACCGGCGCCGCTGAAGACATCACGCCGCGCTTGAGATTGGCCGTCGTCATCACGAATATGACATTGCCGGACGGGTCCAGCGCCACGATTCCGCCGGTGCCGCCCCGCGGCAGCAACGTGTCGATGAGCAGCTGGCGCGAGGCGTCTTCGAGCGACTCGCCGGCGAACTCAACCCGGGCACAGATGTCGCGGGCGACGGTCCAGCGCATGAAGTACTCACCGTGTCCGGTGGCGGACACGGCGCAGGAGCCGTTCGAGGCGTAGGTTCCCGCGCCGATGATCGGAGAGTCGCCG
>JANQGP010000050.1 GCA_028277265.1 Woeseiaceae bacterium
CGGGCGAAATGCCCGTCATCCTCGCGGCCGGAGAAAGCGGGGTGATCGTCCACGAAGCGGTCGGCCATATGCTGGAAGGCGATCTCGTTGCTGCCGGCGTGAGCCCGATGGCGGATAGGCTTGGCGAGCGGGTTGCATCGGAGCAGGTTTCGTTGGTCGACGATCCCGCCATGGCGGGCGAGCGCGGCGCACTCAATGTCGATGACGAGGGGTCACCAGCGACCCGAACCCGGCTCATCGAGGGTGGCAATTTGCGTGCTTTCCTGCACGACCGTAGAACGGCTCTGGCCGCCGGCGCCGCAAGCACGGGTTCCGGCAGGCGGGAGTCCTATCGCCACGTGCCGATGCCGCGAATGAGTTGCACGTTTCTTGAGAACGGGCCGCACTCGAGGGACGAAATCGTCGCCTCCGTCGACAAAGGGATCGTCTGCGAGACGTTCCCCGGGGGCGGAGCGGATATCGGTTCCGGCGTTTTCGGGTTCGATGTCAAGAACGGCTGGCTGGTCGAGAACGGCCGGGTGACCGCACCGCTCAAGGATTTCCGGGTCGAGGGCAACGGCGCCGATCTGCTGCGGAACATCAGCATGGTTGCGGATGACGGCCGGATGGACCCGGGCGGCTGGATCTGCGGCAAAAAAGGGCAGCACATCCCCGTGTCGCAGGGCATGCCGACCGTGCTCGTCGACAGCCTGATGGTAAAAAAGGGGGGACAGTGACCCAGTTTCCTGCAAGTTAAGGGACGGTAACCCTATTTCGCGAAGCGATGCATCCTGTAAACAGAGCCAAAACGAAATAGGGTTACCGTCCCTTAACTTGCTGTCACGCGCTTCCTGCGCCATCGACGGGTATCGCCGTGCCGTTGATGTGGGAGGCCGCGTCGGTTGCCAGGAACACGGCCAGCGCCGCGACGTCCTCGGGCGTCGCGATTCGGCCGCTGGGCACGGCCTCCGCCGCTTCCTCGAGATACTCATCGAGGTCGACGCCGGATTCTTCGGCATCCGCCGCGAGCATGGGCGTATCGACGTCACCGGGACAAATCGCGTTGACGCGCAAACCGTCGCCCGCGTGGTCCTTGGCCATCGATTTCGTCAATAACACGAGGCCGCCTTTGCTGGCCGCATAGGCGGCCGCGTTGTCAGCGCCGCGCAGACCGCAGTCCGAGGCGATATTCACGATGCTGCCCTCGGCGCGCAGCAGATGCGGCAACGCAGCGCGACTCAGGAAGAACGGCACGTCGAGGTTCACAGTCATCGTGTAGCGCCAGTCGTCGTCGCTCGTGTCAGCGACGTCGCCGCGAACGATGACGCCTGCGTTGTTGACAAGGCAGTCGATTTCCCCGAATTCCTCGATCGTATCCGCGATGAGTTCGTCGCAGTCCTCTGACTCGGCGAGATCGCCGCTCCAGGTGACGATGCTGTCGGATACGTCCGCGACTTCCTCCAGGCGGCCTTCATGACGTCCTGCCGCCATGACGTCCCAGCCCTCCTCGGCAAAGGCTATGGCGATCGCCGCCCCGATGCCCGAACTCGCGCCCGTGACCAGTACTACGCTCATGTTGTTTTCCCCGCACCTCGATACGTGATAAGGAGTGTATCCCATGGGACCGATGGAATCGTTACAAGCGCTCGGTTGGCGCCCCGGTTTCCAGTCGCAGTTCGATCCTGCGAGCGGCTTGCTGCCCGCACGCGTCATGGCCGTGCAGCGGGGTCGCGTCGAGGTGGCGCACGAGAACGGCATGACGCAGATCGACCTGTCCGGCAAGGCGGCAACGCTCGGCATCACGGTCGGGGACTGGGTCCTGCTGGACCAAAACGTCACTGCGATTCGCGAACGGCTCGAGCGTTTCGCCCTGTTTCAGCGTCGAGCTGCGGGAACCGGGGCAGGGCGCCAGCTGATTGCCGCGAATGTCGACACGCTGTTCGTCGTTACCTCCGCGAACCGCGATTTCAACGAAGCGCGCCTCGAGCGCTACCTTGCGATCGCACACGATGCGGGTGCGTTTCCGGTCATCGTCATCACCAAGGCCGACACGGTGGACTCCGCGGCACCGTTCGTCGGGGCGGCAAGCCGCCTCGCGCCCGGCGTTCTCGTGGAGGCGCTCGACGCGCGGGACCCGGAGGCCGTCGAGGTGCTGCGCCCATGGTGCGAAACGGGCCAGACCGTTGCGTTGTTGGGCTCGTCGGGTGTCGGCAAGTCCACGCTGATCAATACGCTGACCGGTGCACACCAGGAGACGACGGCCGTGCGGGAAGATGACCAGCGCGGACGCCACACGACCACGTCGCGATCGATGCACCGGCTGCCACAGGGCGGCTGGCTCATCGATACGCCCGGCATGCGTGAGCTGCAGCTCGTCGACGTCGCGGATGCGCTCGACGACGTGTTTGCGGAAGTGGCCGCGCTTGCCGAACGATGCCGCTTCTCGGACTGTGCGCACGACGCCGAGCCCGGCTGTGCGGTCCAGGCGGCGATAACGGACGGGACGCTCGACGCGGATCGCCTGCGGCGCTACCGTAAGTTGCTGTCCGAAGACCGGCGCAACTCGGAGACGCTGGCCGAGCGTCGATCACGCGACAAGCAGTTCGGCAAACTCATCAAGTCGGTGCTGAGCGACAAGCGCAAGGGTAGAGACGGGAATCACTGATGGCGGAAATCGACCTCAATGCGGACCTGGGCGAAGGTGCGCCCTGCGACGAGGAGCTGCTGACAATCGTTTCCAGCGCGAACATCGCCTGCGGCGGTCACGCGGGTGACGAGGCGACGATGGCAGAGACCGTGCGCATGGCCATCGCCAATGGCGTCGCCGTCGGCGCGCATCCGGGCTATCCCGACAAGGACGGATTCGGGCGAGAGAGCGCCTACCTGCGCGGCGCGGCGCTGTACGAGTCGCTGACCGAACAGGTCGCGGCGCTGGCAGACATCGCGGCGGCGTTGGGCGCGCGAATCGCGCACGTGAAACCGCACGGCGCCCTCTACAACGATGCGGTAAGGGACCGCGAGCTTGCGGACGTCATCGCGCGGGTCGTCGCCGAGGCACCGGGAAGCCCCTCGTTCACGGGTATGGCCGGCACCGAACTCGAAAAAGCGGCCGACGCGCATGGGCTCGACTTCATCGCCGAGGCGTTCGTCGACCGTGCCTACGAACCTGACGGCACGCTCGTCTCGAGAAAAGAGCCCGGCGCCGTGCACGAAGACCTGGCGGTCGCGACGACTCAGGCCGTGCGGCTTGCCGTAGAGGGCAAGACGACTGCCCGCAACGGGGAGCAGGTCTCCGTACGCGCCGACACGCTTTGCATCCACGGCGACACGCCCGGTGCCGCCGAAAAAGCGCGGGCGGTGCGCGATGTGCTGGAATCACACGGAGTGACGATTCGTGCCAAAACGATGCGCGGATGACCTCTGGTCGATTGCGGTCGAGTCGCCGGCTGATGCGCAAGCCCTGGCGGACGAACTCCGCCGTCACGGCACCTGGCTCGACGTCGTACCCGGCATAGACTCCGTTGTCCTGCGGTTCGATCCGCTCGCCGTTTCGGAAGGCGACACGGGCGCGCTGATCGATCGCGTCGTTGCTCATGGTGTTCCGACAGTGCCGGTCGACGGAGAACTGCACCGGATCCCCGTCGTCTACGGTGGCGAGTACGGTCCCGACCTCGACGAACTCTGTGTCGCAACCGGGCTGACGCACGACGAGATCGTGGCGCTGCATACCGGATCCGAATACACGGTCGACATGGTGGGCTTCACGCCGGGATTTGCGTTCATCGGCGGTCTTGACGACCGACTGCGCGTACCGCGGCGCGCCGAACCGCGGGCGCGCGTCGAGCCGGGCTCCGTCGGCATCGCTGACGGCCGCACCGGTCTCTATGCGATGGCCAGCCCGGGCGGCTGGACCCTGATCGGGCGTACACCTTACAGACTCTTCGATCCGCTCGCCGACGAGCCGTTCGCGTTGCGTGCGGGCATGCGCGTGCGCTTCGTCGCGATCGGCGCCGAGGAGTTCGAGCGATGACGATGACGGTGACGGTGCTCAAACCGGGTATGCTGACCACGCTGCAGTCGCGTCCCCGCGTCGGTATGCGCCATCTCGGCGTGCCGTCGGGAGGCGCCGCGGACCCGTTGTCGCTCGCGCTCGCCAACAAGCTGGTCGGCAATGCCTGGCATGCGACTGCACTCGAAGTGACGATGCTGGGTTCGGTGTTGCGTTTCGATTCGGCCTGCGCGTTCGCGATCACGGGCGCGCCGATGCAGGCAACACTGAACGGCGTCGCTATCGACGGTCATGCGACGGTCTTCGCGGAGCCCGGCGACGAACTCGTTGCGGGCAGTGCGGCCGTCGGCGCCAGAGCCTACATCGCGATAGCCGGTGGCTTCGAAGCGGATGAAGTTCTCGGTTCGACGTCGACCAGCCTGCAGGCAGGGTTTGGCGGATTGAAGGGCAGGGCTCTGCA
>JANQGP010000176.1 GCA_028277265.1 Woeseiaceae bacterium
TCTTCGAGCAGCTCGAGTGCCTTCCAGTCCTTGATCTCGCCGCTCTCGATCAGCCGATCGACGAGCGCATCGAACAGCCTGCCGGGCACATGAAGCTGCACGCCCGCAGCGTGGCCGCTTCGACCGGAGTACCCGCCAGGCTGTTCGATGCGCTCGTCGATCGGCTGATCGAGAGCGGCGAGATCAAGGACTGGAAGGCACTCGAGCTGCTCGAAGACCTGGCGGCGAAGACGTCTTCGGATGCCGGCGGGAAGTCGGCCGGCAAGATCATCCTGCTCGGCGAGCATGGTGTCGTCTACGGCCGGCATGCGCTGGCCGTACCGATTCCCGATGCGGTCAGCGTGTCCGTCAGGCCCGCGAGCGAACTCTCGCACGACTTGCCCGACGAGTATGTCGGGCGGATTCTCGACGAGCTCGGCATCGCAGAGCGGGGTTGGCGCATTGACGTCGAGTCGGATTTACCGTTCGGAAAAGGCCTGGGATCTTCCGCAGCGGTTGCCGTAGCCATGGCACGCGCTTTCGACAATGAACTCGACCTGGGCCTCGATGACGCCAGCATCAACTCGATTGCGTTCGCGAGCGAGCGGCTGGCACACGGTACGCCGTCGGGGGTCGACAACACACTCGCCACGTACGCAAAACCGATGTTGTTCAGGAACGACGGCGACTTGCATTTCGAGTTGTTCGAGATCAGCGAGGCGGTGCCGCTCGTGATCGCCTGGGGCGACGAGATCGGCAGGACGAACGAACAGGTCGCCGCCGTTCGCGCGCGTCGTGAGCGAACCCCGGCGCATTTCGAGGCGGTGTTCGACGAGATGGATGCGCTTGCTCGCGAAGGTGCCGACCTGCTTCGCCGTGGGCGCTACGAAGAACTCGGGTTGCTCATGAACCTGTGCCAGGGTCTGCTCAACGCCATTGGCGTATCGACGCCCGGCCTCGAGCGTATGATTGCGCTGGCCCGCGAGAGCGGCGCGGCGGGGGCGAAACTGACCGGCGCCGGAGGCGGCGGTTCGATCGTCGCGCTTTGCCCGGGCAGGACGGCCGAGGTTCGAGAGGCGCTGGCTCGCGTCGGTTACCAGGTCGTCGTGCCCGGAGAGCCGTCATGAGCGACGTTCACCGCATCGTGTCGTCCGAAAGCGAAGAGCTCATCCTCGTCGACCGTGATGACAACGAGATCGGCTACGCCTCGAAAGCCCGGGCCCACGATGGCGGCGGCGTTTTGCATCGCGCTTTTTCGCTGTTCCTGTTCAACGAGGCCGGCGAGCTGTTGCTGCAGCAGCGCGCGCCCGGCAAACGGCTGTGGGGTGGGTACTGGTCGAACAGCTGTTGCAGTCACCCGCGCCGCGGTGAATCGCTCGAGACGGCCACGTCCCGGCGCCTCGTCGATGAACTCAATTTCGAGACTGAACTCGAGCACGTCTATTCTTTTTGCTACGAAGCGTCTTTCGGCGATGCCGGCTCGGAGAACGAGTTATGCCATGTCTTTCTGGGCCGAGCCGCTGAATCCATCGTGCCGAACGAAAGCGAGATCGCGGCGATACGCTTCGTATCGGCCGCTGCGCTCGACGCCGAGTTGCGCGACACGCCCGAACGTTTTACACCCTGGTTTACGCAGGAGTGGCGGGAGCTGAAAGACAACTGGCGCGAGCAGCTGGAGCGCTACTGCGAT
>JANQGP010000290.1 GCA_028277265.1 Woeseiaceae bacterium
AAGGAACAGTTCCTGGGTGACTACGCAAACCTGCGAAGATACAGGGCCGATACCAGGGATGGTCGGACCTGAGAGAACGCTTCCGGCCGAACTCACGCCTTCCATGACCCTGCGGCAAGTCCTCTTGCAGTAATAAACCCCCGGCAACGCGGGTCTAGAGGACGTGAGATTTGACTGAGGCTGGAGTAACGCAATGAAATGGCTGATACGTATCGGAACACACCTGGCGGCGGGCTTCGTCGGGTTCGCGCTGGGCATCTACCTGCTCCCGATTCTGATAGCCCCTGAAGGCCCGGGAGAACAGGAGGTCCGATCGATTGCCGACGATTCACGGTTCACCGCCGAGTTTCGCCGGGACCTAGAAGACAGCGACGCCCTCCACTGGGGTGAGGGCACGCTGTACGTGAGCGCAGACACCATCGCATTTGAAGGCCGACTTGCGCCCGGTCCCGATTACCGGCTCTATCTGTCGCCGGAATTCGTCGAGACCGAAGCCGCATTCGAGGCCTTGAAAGCACAGATGGTCGAGGTCGGGACGATCCGGACTTTCGAGAACTTCATGGTTACTGTCCCGGACTCGGTAGACCCGGCGGCGTTCAGAGCCGCGATTGTCTGGTGCGAATCCTTCGGTCAGTTCATCACGGCCGCCGCCTACCGGTGATCGCCGCCGTCCGGTTCAGGCCAGTGCCTGGTCGAGGTCGGCGATCAGGTCGTCGACTGCCTCGATACCGACCGACAACCGGATCAGGGTATCGCTGATACCGAGCTTGGCGCGCTCGCCGGCCGGCACGCTCGCGTGCGTCATGATGGCCGGGTGATCGACGAGGCTCTCGACACCGCCGAGGCTCTCGGCGAGCGAGAAAACCTCGCAGCGCTCGAGGAAGCGCCGCGCATCCTTGAGCCCGCCCTTGATGAAGAACGTCACGATGCCGCCGTAGCCGGGCATCTGCCGCTTCGCGAGTTCGTGCTGCGGGTGCGACTCGAGCCCGGGGTACAGCACCCGGTCTACCTTCTCGTGACCTTCGAGCCATTCGGCGATCTGCAGCGAACTCCTGCAATGACGTTCCATTCTTACGTCGAGCGTCTTTACGCCACGCAGCGCAAGAAAGCTGTCGAAAGGACCGGCCACGGATCCGATGCTGTTCTGCAGGTAGGCCAGCTGCTCGGCTATCCCATCGTCGCTCACGGCAACAATGCCGCCGATCATATCGGAATGACCGTTGATGAATTTCGTCGCCGAGTGCATGACGATGTCCGCACCGAATTCGAGCGGACGCTGCAGGCAGGGCGTGGCGAACGTATTGTCCACGACCACGAGCGCGCCGCGCTTCCTGGCGAGCGCGGTGACCGTCTCGAGATCGACCAGTTTCAACAACGGATTGGTCGGCGACTCGATCCAGACCATCGCCGTGTCACCGGAGACAGCGGTTTCGGCAGCTGACTCGTCGCTCAGGTCGACGAACTCGAATCTCAGTCCGGCGCTGCGTTCGCGCACGTTCGAGAAGAGCCGCCGCGTGCCGCCGTAGAGGTCGTCCATCGCGACGATCCTCGACCCGCTGTCGACGAGTTCCAGAATCGTCGCGGTAGCGGCCATGCCCGAGGCGAACGCGAACCCGTGCTTGCCCGACTCGAGGTCGGCGACACAGCGCTCGTAGGCCATGCGCGTCGGGTTCTGCGTGCGCGAGTACTCGTAACCTCTGTGCTTGCCCGGGCTCTCCTGGACGTAGGTCGAGGTCGCGTAGATCGGCGGCATGATCGCGCCGGTCGCAGGGTCGGGTGTCTGCCCGGCGTGAATCGTACGTGTCGCAAACTTCTTCTTGTCGGTCATCGTCTTTCCTACACCTGGCGGCGCAGGTAGTTGAGCACGTCGGAGCGCGTGATCAGCCCGAGGAAATCGTCGCCGTCCATGATGGCTGCATAGGGCTGCACGCGCAGCATCGCAACCAGGTTGTTGATGCTTTCGGACTTGTCGAGCTGGATGAATGCCGTCTCCATCGCATCCTCGACCGGCGCGGTCATGAGCTCCGGGTGGCCGTAAACGAGGCGCATCAGCCCGTCTTCCGTTACGACGCCGACGAGTTTGCCTTCGTCCATGACCGGCAGCTGTGAAAACCCGGCGTTGCGCAGCCGGTTATGCGCGGTCGTCAGTATGTCCGTCGGTCCGACGGTAATCGTCGCACGCTCGCCGTGCGGCCTGCCGATCAGGTCGCGCAGATCGCCGGTCTGCTCGCGCTGGATGAAGCCCTGGTCCTCCATCCAGAAATCGTTAAACAGCTTCGAGAGATACTTGTTCCCCGTGTCGCAAGCGAACGTGACCACACGTTTGGCCTCCGTCTGCTCGCGGCAGTACCTGAGCGCCGCGGCCAGCAACGTGCCGGTCGACGAGCCGGCGAGCACGCCTTCCTTGCGCAGCAGGTCGCGCGCCGCGGCGAACGACTCGGCATCCGAGATCGAATAGGCCCTGGCGACCTTGCCGAAATCGGCGATGTCAGGAATGAAGTCCTCGCCGATGCCCTCGACGAGCCAGCTGCCGCCCTCTCCGAGTACGCCCTCGTTGATGTAATCCGTGAGTACCGAGCCCACCGGGTCCGCCAGGATCAGGTCAACCTCGGGTGCATGCTCCTCGAGGTACTTGCCCATGCCCGTAACCGTGCCGCTCGACCCCACGCCGAGGACGATGGCGTCCAGGTCGCCGCCCATCTGCTCGACGATCTCGGGCGCCGTGCCGGTCTCGTGCGCCAGCGGATTGTCCGGATTGCCGAACTGGTTGATGAAATAGGCATCGCGTTCCTCGGCCACGCTCTTGCCGAGGTCCTGGTAGTACTCCGGGTGGCCGCGACCGACGTCGGAGCGCGTCAGGATGACTTCGGCGCCCATCGCGCGCAAATTGAATATCTTCTCCTGGCTCATTTTGTCGGGCAGCACGATGACGAGGTGATAGCCCTTTTGCGCTGCGACGAGGGCGAGGCCGAGCCCGGTATTGCCGGCGGTCGCCTCGACGATCGTGTCGCCCGGCTTGATATCGCCGCGCTTCTCGGCCTGCTCGATCATCGAGACGCCGATGCGATCCTTGATCGATCCGCCCGGGTTCATGAGTTCGAGTTTCAGGAACAGCCGGCACGGACCCGTGTCGATGTGCGCGACCTCGAGCATGGGTGTTTGGCCAACCATCTCGAGAATGTTGGAATACACGTTCATGGTCGAAACGGTTACATTAGAAAATTCTGGCGAGTGTACTGGAACATGAGGCTCGATGCTGCAATCGCCGAGGCGACGGACCGCCTGCGGGATGTCTCGGAGTCGCCGCGTCTCGACGCGGAGATCCTGCTGTGCCGGACGATCAACATGCCGCGCGCCTACCTGTTCGCACACCCCGAAGACACGCTCGACGACCTGACCATCGACCGCCTCGAGGACGTGCTCGGGCGCCGGGCATCGGGCGTGCCAATGGCCTACATCATCGGCATCAAGGAATTCTGGTCGCACGAATTCGCAGTGACTCCTGCGACCCTCGTTCCGCGCCCCGAGACCGAGATACTCGTCAATCTCGCGCTTTGCGATATCCCGCGCGAAGCGGAATGGAGAATACTCGACCTGGGCACGGGCAGCGGCGCCATCGCGATCGCGATCGCCTGCGAGCGCCGCCTGTGTGACGTCGCGGCAGTCGACATCAGCGAGGGCGCACTGACGGTTGCGCGCGAGAATGCGCGCCTGCTCGCGCCCGGCAATGTTTCGTGCGTGCAGGGCAACTGGACCGAGCCCGTGCGCGATCGTCAGTTCGACCTCGTCGTCTCGAACCCGCCGTACGTGCGCGCCGGTGACCCGGCACTCGCGAAGCTGCATTACGAACCGCAGTCGGCGCTGATCGCGGGTGAGGACGGGCTCGACGCGATCCGCGTGCTGGCCGCCGATTGCGTGGATATCCTGGTCGAAGGCGGCGCCCTGATGATCGAGCACGGCGCGGACCAGGCCGACGACGTGGCTGCGCTGCTCTCAAGGCACGGCTGGACGGACATTGCCTGCCACAATGACCTGGCCGGGCTGCCGCGCGTGACAGCAGCGCGCCGGAGTGGTAAATAGCGGCATCCTCAAAACCCAAGAGATACCATGATTACGATCAAGACCAATCACGGCGACATCGAGGTCGAACTGTTCGACGAAAAAGCCCCCATTACCTGCGAGAATTTCCGCCAGTACGTGACGGACGGCCATTTCGCGGGCACGATCTTCCATCGAGTCATACCCAACTTCATGATCCAGGGCGGCGGTTTCGACGCCGACATGCGCCAGAAACCGACGCGCGACCCGATCAAGAACGAAGCCGACAACGGCGAATCGAACAAACGCGGCACGCTCGCAATGGCACGCACGACGGTGGTTGACAGTGCCACGGCCCAGTTCTTCATCAACCTGCGCGACAACGACTTCCTCGACCACGGCACTCGTGATTTCGGCTACGCCGTATTCGGCCAGGTCTCCGGCGGTATGGAGGTTGTCGACGCGATCGCCGGCGTGAAGACCGGCAATCACGGCGGCCACCAGGACGTCCCCGCGGAAGCCGTCGAGATCGTCGAAATCACGATCGACGAATGACACTGCGCCGCGAAGCCCGTCACGTTGCCCTGCCACAGGTAGGCGAGGACGGGCAGCGGCGCATCCGTGAGGCCAGTGTGCTGCTCATCGGTGTCGGCGGCATCGGCTGTCCGGCAGCGGCTTACCTCGCATCCAGCGGTATAGGCCGGCTGGTCGTCTGTGACTTCGATACGGTCGATGCGACCAACCTGGGTCGGCAGGTGCTTTACACCGACAAACACATCGGCGAATACAAGGCCGATGTCGCGGCCGGACGACTCGCCAGGATGAATGGCGGTATCTCGGTGCGCGCCATCAACAACAGGCTGACGGGCGAAGCGCTTGCCGGGGAAGTCGGTCAGGCCGATGTCGTGCTCGACGCAAGCGACAACTTCGCGACCCGTTTCGAGGTCAACGACGCCTGTGTCGCGGCGTCGCGGCGCCTGGTCTCGGGTTCGGCGATACGCTTCGAGGGTCAGCTCGCGATCTTCGGACCGGACTACCGGTCGTCCCCCTGTTACCGCTGTATCTACGACGAGCAGGACGAGTCGGTCGGAGACTGCGCCGGCAGCGGCGTCCTGGCCCCGGTACCCGGTGTTATCGGTGCGATGATGGCGGTCGAGACCCTGAAATACGTCGCGGGCGTGGACGCCCCTCCACGGATGCGCCTGTACGATGCGACCGCGGCGGAGTTCCGCCGCCTCGACATCACCAAGAAGCCGACTTGCCCGGTATGCGCCGCGTAACGACAACGGGATTGTTGCAGGTTGCAGCATTGCTGAGCGTGGCGTTCTCGTTGATCACGTTGCTTCCGGTCGATCACCATGCAATCCAGCTTTTCACGCATTTTCGGCTCCAGTACCTTGCCGCATCGTTGCTGTTGCTGACGGTCTTCGTCATTCTGCGCAACCCGGCCTACACGGCCTTACTGTCGGTTTCGTTGCTGGCGAACGCCATCGTTGTGGTTCCGTGGTACGTCGATGCAGCCGGGAACACGGGCGGATCGCAGCTCAAGCTCGTGTCCGTCAATGCGCTGTCGACCAACGTCGAGCATGACAGACTGTTTGCCCTGCTCGCCGCGGAGCAGCCCGATCTCGTATTCTTGCAGGAAGTATCGCCGCAGTGGGAGAAAGCGCTCACGGCGATCCATTCCGACTATCCGTACCGCTACGTCGAAGCCCGCGATGGCAGATTCGGCATCGCGCTCCTGTCCCGGCTGCCGCTTGCACGGGTAGGTCATGTCGACAGCCCACCGCTCGGATTTCCGACGCTGCACGGCGAACTGGCGGTCGGTGACCGTACGCTGCGCTTCGTCAGCACGCATCCGATGATCCCGCTGGGTGCGTTGAATTTCTCGGCGCGCAACGAGCAACTCCGGCAGGTGGCACGCCAGCTCGGTGCGTCGCCGACGTCAACGATCCTCGTCGGGGACCTCAACGTATCGATGTGGGGACTGCATTACCGTGAACTCGAGTCTGCCACGGGACTGCGCAACGCCCGGCGAGGTCATGGCGTCCTGCCGACCTGGCCGACGTTCATGCCGTTCGCGAAGATTCCGATCGACCATGTGCTCGTGTCGAACGACATCGGCGTGAAGAGTATCGAAACCGGGCCACGTATCGGCTCCGATCATCTCCCGCTGATCGTCACGTTAAACCTGTAACGATCAGCGGGAGTCCGGCCCTCACTTACACGCCCTTCTGACGAATCCGGAAACGCTTGATTTCGTCGTCGTCATTGATCGCGCAATTCGTCTTGTACTCGCGAATCAGCGTGCTGCCGTCCTCCGCATAGACGAGCGTCTGGATGCTCATGATGTGGCCCGAGACACGGCGCTTCGTCGTCTCGACCTTGTGCAGCACCTTGGCGCCGTCGTCGTAGTTGGCTTGCGCGTCGACGGCGGCAACGCAAGTCTCGACGCTGCTTTGCGGGGCCTCTTCGTCAAACCCGGGCAAGGCCATCGCGACATTCGCGGCGAACAGGCCGATCAGGGAAACGGCGGCTACGGTTTTGAATGTCTTCATCTTGTCTCCTCGGTCAAAATACAGAACGTTCGTTCTGTTACGGTCAAGTTAAAGGCATCTCGCGATGCCTGAAAAATCAGAACGCACGTTCTGAGATTGTCAAAAAAAAGCTTACCCGCCGGGCGCGCGTTTCAGCGAATTCAACGTGCTATCCACGATGCCGTCGAGCGTCTCCTTCGGGAATCCGGTACGTCCGAGAACCACGAGCCCGAACATCGAGCTGGTCAGCAGCTCGCCGGCCATGTCGACGTCGATGTCCTTGTGGATCTCGCCCCGGCCCTTCGCGGAGTCGAGCCCGATCGCGAAGGCCTTGGACATGCGTTTCATGAAACGCTGCAGCACGCCGCGCAGCTCCTCGTCCTGCGGCGCCAGCTCCATGGCCGTATGGATGAACAAGCAGCCCTTGTTCTCCTCCGGTGAACACATGCCCGCAACGCGATCATCGAAGATCTGGCGGATATGGTCGAGAGAGGCCCCTGGCTCCAGCAAGCGCAGGAAGGACTGCTTGCCCATACCTTCGGCGTAGCGTTCGAGCGCCTGCTCGAACAGCTCCCGTTTATTGCCGAACGTGCCGTACAGGCCGTAGCGACTGACGCCCGTCGTCTGCACGATGTCCTCCATCGAGGTCTCGGAGTACCCCTTTGACGCAAACAAATCAACGACTTGCGA
>JANQGP010000334.1 GCA_028277265.1 Woeseiaceae bacterium
CTTCGTATTCCCGATGAATACCGATTACATCGCGATTCCGGCCGTGATTGTGTCGGTTTCGACGCTGGTCGTCGTCAGCCTGCTGACACCGAAACCGGACAAGGCGGACTGGGAGGAGTTCATCGGCAACGGCAACACAGGTTCGTCGTAACCGAGATTCGAGTTCGGCCGCCGTTCGAGCGTCTGCTTTCAGTCGCTATCGCTATTGTATTTCGTCAACGGGGGGGAGGCCATCGTGAGGAGTCGATTCCCTTTGCGCGCTCCAATCTGATTCCTGAGTCGGCAAGTTTAATCGCGCGAAGTTTTCATAGCGTTTTCGCAATTTGAAGACTTCAATATCCTCGCAGCCAAGACGATCGACCAGGCCATCGACCTCACGGCGGCCGTCCGCCTCCTGAGACCGCACGAAAGCTTCGATCGCCGCGGTTGATTCGGTAGTCCGGGCCTGCCCGGCGGCGTCGATGGCTCGCCGCTTCGCGTAGCTGAAATTCGCATCGAACCTGCCAGCCTCAGCTGGCTTCAACGTACCACAGAGAGTGACCGCTTGTGATGCGGCTACGAACTCTCCAAAGATGAACTCCGGTTCCATGCGATAGGCATTGCGGCTGGCCACGACGATCTCCAGCGCGAAGTAACCTATTACGAACACGGCAAAGATGACGGTCCTCATACACATATCGTACCGTATTGTGCAGGCTCTCGAGCTGGAACCATCCACCCAGGCGGCATCAGCTACAATGACGGCTTATGACGCAGACCACGATCGTCGGCAGCGCAGTTTCGAGGCTGTCGACAGGAGGACCAGGATTCCGATGAACGCCAAATCGCGAATGACCATTGTTGCACTTGTCGCCGGTTGGATCGTTGTCGCCCAGGCAGAAGATCTGGGCCCGCTACGATCCTCGATCGCATTCGGCGAACCCGGCATGCTTGAATCTGCCCTGCCAAAATCTTCCCAACAGCAGAAAGACCAGGCGGTCATTGCTGCGATACGCAACTACATTGACCCTATGTACAGCACTGGTGGCCCCAAGCACGGCTATATCGATGTGGTCCGGCTTCTGCTCGAGGACGGTGCAGACCCGAACGCCTGGCGGCTGCAGGGCTACGAGCCGCCAAAGAGATCAGCCGTCGATGGGATGCCCGGCATCAGTATGGTCTCCCGTTCAAGCCGCGCGCCAGAGCCGGAAATCGTGGAGGCAGAAGCGGAAGGTACGACTGCGCTGGGACTAGCGCTCAACTTTGCGAACGACGACAAAGACCATCCGCTTGTCCAGGTATTGCTGGAACACGGCGCGACCGATACGCAGGATGAATAGGCCGCTCGGGCCTGTCGTCATTTCCTTCCGGTACGAAGATCCGATCGGCATTTGCCGGCCGTTTTTTCCGCACGCGATCGGCCGCTTATGGCCGTAAACCGCTACTGAGGCGTATACTTCCACTCTTGCGCGCGGCGCACGGCCGTGCTCAAGACAAAAATAAATAGAAAAACAAGGGGATAAAAATGAAGAAACTGCTAAGTGCTTTGGTTGCGGGTGCTTTGATCATTCCGTTTGGCGCCGCGTTCTCGGATGATCATGAAGGCGATGCCGAAGAAGCCAA
>JANQGP010000425.1 GCA_028277265.1 Woeseiaceae bacterium
AGTCGATGTCGCGAGTCCTGACGGTACCGACCACGACCTCGGCCGGAACCCGGCGGTCGACGAGAAACCCCTTTCCGGACCTGCGCGCGACGGTGTCGAGCAACTCCTTGAGCTCGACGGTCTCGTGCGTTGCGGGGTGCGGTTGCCCGGAGGACTGTCCCTCCTCCGCGAAAACCGCGAAACCCACAAGCGTCAGTGATAGCAGCACAATGGCAACGAGATTCTTCATGGTTCGTCCTCCCCGGTAGTTCCTGTTCTAACGCCGCGACAGGCTACCCGGGGTTAGCATCGCCAGCTTCGTGGTCCGCGTAGCGAGCCCACTGTTTCCTGACGTTCACTTACTCGGCGGCCACCAGCGCCGCCCGCCACTGCTGCAGAAGTGACAGGACCTTCTCGCCGTTGACATAGCTGTACACGAAAGCGCCTTCGTCGGAGAAGAGCTCGGCATACTCGTCGGCCGCGTTCGCTCGAGCCCAGGATTCGAAAGCGGCCATTGCCGCTCCCATCCGCTGCAGCGAGCCAGCCGAGAGCGTGGCGCTGACGGACGCGATGCGCCCGTCGTCGTCGAACTCGAAGTGAGTCTCGTCGTACGTGATGGATGCGATACCTGCCGTACTCAGCCAGTCATTTGTTTCGATGACACGGCAGGATACTGCCTCGCCGGTCTGATGACAGTCATCGAACCGGAGCTGCGTGCGTAGCGCTATGTCGTAACCGTGTATCTCACGAATCTGTTCGATACCCGTCAAGCTGCCGAGCGGCCCGAAATGCAAACTCGCATTCTCAGCAAACAACTCGAGCGTGGCATCTTCCTGGCCGGTGTTCTTGAGGCTCTCGAATTCCCTGACAGTTGCTACGTGGTCCGGGGCTGCGGAGCAAGCAGCACAAAGAACAAGCGCAGAAATCACGAAGCGTTTCATGGTCGGTGCGGAACGATCGACGTTCCTCCTCAGCGAGCCCATCCGGGATCGATGGACAGTGTAGACTATTGGCGTTGGCGGGAGAATTAGACTGGAGCCCGACCATGCCCAGAACGACCATCGCGCTCATTGCAGGAATGCTGTTCGGTGGACTCGCCGCCGTTGCCATTCTGAACGTCCAGCGCGGAGACAACGCCACTCCCGATCCGGTGGTTCGCGACATCGTCGACGCGCCGACGATGAATTACACGACGGCCGAGCAGCATCGTGTCGAGCAATACGCAGGCATTTCCGGCATCGAGCAACTGATGGCGCTGCCGTCGAGCTTTGCCCGGTCCGCCGCCATGCATGTGCTCGCAGGCCGCGCCGATTCGGCCGGCGTTCAGAATCTCATCTTCGAGGCAGATCGCGTGGCTGACGACGGAGAGCGTCTGCGGCTCCTCCAGATCCTGTTCGTCCGCCTCGCGGAACTGGACCCACAGTCAGCGCTTGTGCTGGCGAGGACCGGTTCTTTCGCGGGCGTCAGCGCGCTCGAGCACATCGTCTGGTATGCCTGGGCGCACACGGACTTCGACGCAGCCCTGTTTGCGGCGAAGACGCAAACGTCGGCCGCACATCAGAGATCGGCCGCGCGGGGACTCTACGCTGCATTTGGCTTTCTCGGCAATGACAAGACTGACCGCATCGAGGCCGAACTCGGCATTGCCCCCGATCGATCGACGCGCGCGCAGTACCTGTATCGGCTCGCGGACCGGTCCCCGGAAGAAGCCATCGAGTTCATCAACGCGCTTGCCGACGACGTGCAGCGAGGCGAGTACGTCCGTTGGCTGGCCAGTTACCTGGCCCGACAGGACTCGCACTCGGCACTGGCTCACGTGGACCGGTTTCGCCGGCCGGCGGACGGCAAACGGTATGAGTCGTCCTTGAAGAGCAGCCTCGCGCGCCAGGACCCCCGCGGCACCATCGAGCAGCTGCTTGCCAGCGGAAAGGCGATACGTTCCTCGAGCGAGATTCACACGGCGATACGGGCCCTTGCACGCACGGATCTGGACGCCGTGAAACGGTATTTCGACTCGGCGCGTTCGACACAAGACCGCATGATTCTCGGCTCCGTGATCGCGACGGAGATGGCGAAAGTCGACCCCGAAGGGGCCATCGCGTGGACGCAGTCGACCGGCCGGCTTCACTCCAGCGACCTGTTGTTGTCGGTCATTTCCACGATTGCGGAGTCAGATCCGCAGCGGGCGCTCGACGAAGCCCTCAAGTTGTCCGACGCACAGTCGCAGTTGGGCATGGTATCGGCCGTCATCGGCCGTATCGCCCGGGATGACCCGTTGGCTGCGGCGGCGGCCGTGAACCAGCTGCAGGACCGCGAGCACAGGAAGATCGCCAGTCAACGGCTCGTTTCCTCGTGGATACGCGATGACCCCGATGCAGCGATCAACTGGCTCATGGACCAGGACGAGGACACGAAGAGAGGCACATTGCAACAGGCCGTTGCGCAGCTGACCCATTCGGATGTCGACGCCGCGATTCGCCTGTTGCCGCAACTCGACGACAATGCCCAGATCAGCCTGCGCCAGCAGATAGCCTCGCAACTCGCGGCAACGCGCTCGACGAGCGAAGCCCGGGCATTCGTTCGCCAGTTCGAAAACCAGCCCGGGTACGACCAGCTACAAGCGTCGATCATCTCTGCGATCTCGCAGACGGATCCGCGCGCCGCCAAGCAAATGGCGGACCAGTTGGCACCCGGCAAGGGCCGTGACCGGGCGTATGCACAGCTGATCTCGCAGCAGGCGCTGTCGGATCCGGTGCTAGCCGCCAGTTGGCTGGACAATATCTCCGACGAGCGGCTCCATGGTGCGGCCATGGGCACAATTGCCAATCACTGGGGAAGGAAAAGCCCCGATGCCGCGCTGCAATGGGTGCGCACCCTGTCACCGGGTCGATCCCGGGACACGGCGATCATGTACCTGTCCGGAAGCTGGACAACGCCGACGCGCGAGCAACTGGACCTTATCAACAGCATCGACGACGCGACAATGCGAGGCCAGGCCAAGATTCAGCGGATCTACCGGCTGATCGAGACAGATCCGGGCGCGGCACGCGCCCTGCTCCGGGACGACGACATCCCGAGCCACCTGCGCGATCAGGTCGAATTGATGTTGACGCAGTACGGAATGTAGCGCGGCGCGTCGGCTGCCGGACGAGGCCCTACAACGCCTCGTCGGCCTCCGCTTCAGCGTTGGCTTCGTCGATCATCTCGCGGACCTCGGTCAGCGTGGGCGCGTTCGGATCGATCTCGACGGTGTTTTGGACGACACGCGCCCGCGCCATGAACTCGGCGGAATCATACTCGACGACACTGACCGGCATGCCGCGGGGATTGGCCGCGACTGAGACGACATGATCGCGCAGGTGCTCGTTGAGCGGCCGGCCGGCGCCGTCGACCTGCGCATCCAGCAGCGTCATCAGCCGCTCGCCCGGGGGCACCGCATCGTCCTCCAGCGGCTCGTGCGCCTCGAAGTACAACGCGCCGTCTGCCCGGCCGAACAGGTAGGGCTCGTTGAGGATCGTGACCGGCTCGCCGATCGCCACGAGCTCGTACAACAACTCGATATTCTCCGGATACAGGCGCACGCAGCCGTGGCTGACACGCATGCCGACGCCGTAGGGCGCGTTGGTGCCGTGTATCAGGTAGCCGGGCATGTCGAGTTTCAGCACGCGGTGGCCGAGCGGGTTGTCCGGGCCCGGCGGAACGACCGAGGGCAGCGGGTCACCCATCTCGGCGTGCTCCCGCCGCACGGACGCGGGGACCCACCAATGCGGGTTCTTCGCTTTGGAGATGACGGTAGTATCGCCGAGCGGCGTCTCCCAGCCGACGCGTCCTATGCCGATCGGGTACGTCAGCACCTGCTGCTGTTCGCCCTCCGCGGGCTCCGGGAAATAAAACAGCCTCTTGCTCGCAATATTCAGCACGACGCCGCGTCGTTCGACGTCCGGCAGCACGTACTGCGTTGGCAACACGATCGGCGTACCCTCCCCCGGCAGCCATGGATCGATGCCCGGATTCGCCGCGATGATCTCGTCATAGCCCAGCCCGTACTCGCGGGCCAGGTCCGACAGCGTGTCCTCGCCGCGCGCAAACACGACCTGGGGTTCGCCGACCACGGACTGTTCGGGGCTTGCGAGCACGAAATCGTTGGGATGCAGCGGCTCACCCACAGGCCGCTCGGCAAGCGGCACACCATCCGCACCGCGTTTGCCTATCGACGACCAGAGGTCATCGAGGGTCGTGCACCCTCCAACCGCGAGCAGGGGCAACAGCAGGAGCGCGCGTTTCAGGAGCAACAATTATTCTTTCTCGTCTGCAGGTTCGATATTCACGACCGCGCGCGGGTTCGGGCCGCAGTCCGGATTGATGCCCTCGCCCAGTGCCTGGTTGTACAGGGGCAACGTCTTCTGCCACTGGCTCACTAGGTTCTCGATACGCGTATCGCTGGCCGGGTGCGTCGACATGAACTCGGCCGGCCTCCTGCCGCCCGACGCCTGGGCCATACGCTGCCACAGCGGTACCGACTCACGCGGATCAAAGCCGGCGCGCGCCATGTATTCGAGGCCGATGACGTCCGCCTCGGTTTCCTGGCCGCGCTTGTAAGGCAGGGTGATGCCGAACGTCGCGCCATACGCCAGAGCCTGCTGCGCGGTGTAGGTTGCACCCGTATAACCGCCGCCGAGAATGACCGCGACGGCATTGATGCCGATTCGCGTCAGGTCATCGCGCGATGCGCGGCTCGTGGTGTGCCCTGCCGTTACATGCGCTATTTCGTGACCGATGACCGCGGCCAGCTGATGCTGGTTCTCGGTGACCTTGAGAATGCCGCTGAACACCCCGATCTTGCCACCGGGCATCGCGAACGCGTTGACGGCTTCCTGCTCGAAGATCGCAAGCTCCCACTCGATGTCGTTGTACGGCGGCTCCAGCACGTCAACGACGGCTTGCGAAACGCATGCCACGAAATCGATCGTCGGACGATCCGTCGTGAGCGGCATGCTGGCGCGCATCTGGCTGAACGCGCGCGCCGCTTCGGCTTCCATCTGCACGCGTGAGGCCGCCGACGGCTGTGATGCGCATGAAGACAGCAACAAGGCTGCGGCAACAACCGAAGCGATTGGCGTGAATCGAAGCGTACGCATGGGAACTCCTTGGCACCTCGCCAGATTATAGCCCGTCGGCAAGCACCATACCTGCTCAGAGTTTGACCATCGGGGCTACCGGCGGTTCCGCGCTCAACGCGGCAGGCGGGACTCGAGCTTGCGTCGCCAGCCGGCTTCGGCAACCTTTTCGATCGCGGACTCGACGTTGGCCATCATGCGCTTTTGCAGCGGCTGCCTGATCTTCCATGCGACCTTGTAGAGGTCGCGATCGGCCGCTTTTGCGCCGAGAAGCTCATCGCTCGTCAGCAACTCGTCGGCAAGACCCAGCTCCAGGGCACGCGTGCCGTACCAATGCTCGCCGGTTGCCACTTTCGCGAGGTCGAGATCCTGACGGTACTTTGCGACCGCTTCCTGGAACAACTGGTGCACGTCCTCGAGTTCTTCCTTGAGCTTGGCGCGGTCTTCGTCCGTGTTCTTGCCGAACATCGTCACCGTGCGCTTGTACCTGCCGGCCGTCACCTCTTCGAAGTCGACGCCGTGGCTGTCGAGCATGCGATTGAAATTCGGAATCTGGGCCAGCACACCGATCGATCCCAGGATCGCGAATGGCGCCGCGTAGACTTTCGATGCAACGCAGGCCATCAGGTAACCGCCGCTGGCCGCGACCTTGTCGACACAGATGATCAATGGAACGTCGCGATCGCGAATTCGGGCCAGTTGTGAGGCTGCGAGACCGTGCTCGTGCACGAGACCCCCGTGGTTCTCGAGACGCACGATCACTTCGTCGTCTTCGCTCGCGACCTCGAGGATTGCGCTGACCTCCTCGCGCAACGACGCGACCGCACTGGCCTTGAGATCGCCTTTGAAGTCGACGACGAAACTGCGCGGCCGACCGGAAGGCTCTTTCGCGCGCTTTTTGTCTTCGGCTTTGCGTTGCTTGGCGGCCTTCTTCGCCTCGCCCCGGGTCGACACGGCCTTGCGCAGGGCGTCGGCGACACTGCGGTACTTCTTGTTCAGATCCTCGACCTCGAGGACTTCCGATTGCGCTTTGCGGCCGGTCATGGCGGCAAAAGAAATCACGACGATGATTGCGACGACGATCGTGAGGGCTTTCAGCAGGAAGAGCCCGTAGTCGGCGAAGAACTCGAGCATGATCAGACGGCTATACCGACGTTGTTCTTCTGCAATACCTGCTCCGCGCGGTAGCTCGAGCGAACCATCGGTCCGGCAACGACTTCGATGAAGCCTTTGTCGAGTCCTTCATGGCGATACGCCTCGAACTCTTCCGGCGTCACGTAGCGATGGACGGGCAGGTGGTTCGGCGTGGGCCGCAGGTACTGGCCCAGCGTCAGGATATCGACGTTGGCAGCCCGCAGATCGTCCATCGTCTTCAGAATCTCGTTGTCGCGCTCACCGAGACCGAGCATCAGGCTGGTCTTGGTCAGGACATCGGGGCGGTGCGCTTTGGCGTGTGCGAGTACCTGGATCGTCTGCTCGTAACCGGCGCGCGGATCGCGTACGGGGTGCGTCAACCGCTTTACGGTCTCAACGTTCTGGGCGAAGACCTCGAGCCCCGAGTCGACCACGAGTTCGACGTGCTCCGCGACACCATTGAAGTCCGGCGTCAATGCCTCGACCGCGGTGTTCGGGTTCAGCGCCTTGATCTCTCGCACACACTCGGCGTAATGCGACGCGCCGCCATCGGGCAGATCGTCTCGATCGACCGAGGTGATAACGACATACTGGAGGCCCATCAGCCTGACGGCACGCGCCGAGTTCTTCGGCTCCTCCGGGTCGAGCCAGCCCTTGGGGTTTCCGGTATCGACGGCACAGAACCGGCAGGCACGCGTACACACGGAGCCGAGCACCATGATCGTCGCGGTGCCGGCATTCCAGCACTCGCCGATATTCGGGCACATCGATTCCTCGCACACCGTGCTGAGCCGGTGTTCGTGCACGATCTGGCGGGTCTTCGAATAACCCTTGCCCGAGGGCATCTGCGCGCGGAGCCATCGCGGTTTGTCACCGCGCACCGCGGGCGCAGACTCGCGTCCCTGCTTCTGGCCGTTCTTGATCGCCGAAAAACCGGCGTCGGTCCGGTACTTGGTGCCGCTCAGGACCACGGGGATCCGGCGGAGTTTGTCGTCTGCCTTGGTCATTCGCGGGATTGTCGCACATGGTTATCTGGCCGCCAACGGGATGGTACGAGGCCGACGTCGGTCAACGCCGCTCTCGCACGTCCCTGTGGTGGATTCGGGCCTATGGCCCTCAGCCCGTCGGGCCAACGCTGCCGCGTTGCCCAAAACCAGAGGTTTTGTCGCGGCATAAGACCATCCCTGGTCAAAAAAATCCCGGCCGGAGCCGGGAGAGTCAGGGGGAAATCAAATAGCGACGCCAGAAGTATTCAGTGCAATCTCGACCAGCTCACCAGTCTGACCGCGCTCTTGGCGAGGTCGAAGTTCCGAGCCAGTATTGCCTCGATGTCTTTCCTGTCGGAGTCCTGTTCCATCGGCTGGTTCAGTTCCACGACCCCGCAAAACTCGTTTCCACCGCGGTAATCCGCGTCGGTCAGGATGAATTGCGTGTAGTACTTGGCAGACATGGGTCTACCCTACGCATGAGGCGCGCCGGAGACTGTGAGCCACAGCACAAATCCCCGCAGAGCGGGGTTTTCGACGCGAAAAAGTGACCCAGGTCACCAAAAATCGTCTAATTAGCCTGTATCGGACGCTAAACGGCGGGTTTTCAGGGACCTGCCGCACAGAAATGGCGGCCCGGCATATGTAATATCGTGCCCGATCTGCCTTCGCTTGGGCGGATCCCGGACCGGAAGAGACTGAGGAAGAACCAGATGGTTGCGAAAACCGGAACCCTTCGATTCATCGTCACGCTGTGCGTCCTGCTGGTCGCCGGCCAGGCCTACGCCCAGGACGAGTTGCGCAGTACGTTTTTCAAGGAGGCAGACGCTGCCCGGGCTGCCGCCGAAGCGGCGGACGCGAGCCTGCTCGCACCGCGAGCCTGGGAACGCGGCCTGCGCGAGTACCGCGATGCCGAGTCCGCGCTCGAGCGCGGGCGCAACATCGAGACGGTACGGTCGAATGCGGGCGACGCAGCCAGGTACTTCAGCGAAGCCGCCGAGAAAGCGAATCTCGCCAGGACGGCGTTCTCGCAGGTGCTGAAGAGTCGCCAGGATGCCGCCAATGCGCGGGCACCCGAACTGTCCGCGGAACTGTGGCAACAGGCTCAGCGCAAGTTCGCCGAGGCGATCCGGCTCATGGAACGCGGAGACCTCAAGAACGCCAAGCGCCGGGATATCGAGGCGACGAGCCTCTATCGCGAGGCCGAGCTCGACGCGATCAAGACCCAGTACCTGTCCGAAACGCGACGCCTGCTTGCGGACGCCGACCGCGCGCGTGTCGGGCGCTATGCGCCGATCACTCTCGGCAAGGCGAAGCAGCTGCTCGCGGACGCGGAGCGCGAACTCAACGAGAACCGCTACGACAC
>JANQGP010000379.1 GCA_028277265.1 Woeseiaceae bacterium
CGCCGGCATTTTTGCCGCGTCGATGTCGACCTTGTCGAGTATTCTGAACAGTGTCGCGACCGTGGCGACAGTCGACTTTTACGACAAGCTTCCCGGTAAGCGACAGCGCGCCGGCGTCCGCTTTGCGGAGGTCGTTACCGTGATATCCGGCATTATCGGTATCGGCCTGGCATTGGCACTGACCCGTTACAAGATTCACTCCCTGCTAGACTTGGCTCTCGAGCTTTGGGGGCTTCTGGGAGGTGGTTTTGCCGGGGCGTACACGCTGGGAATGTTCACACGTCGCGCGAACTGGCAGGGTGTTGCGATCGGCGTTGCGGTGAGTATCGTCGTGACTCTGATCGCCTGGATAGGAGACATGGTACATCCCTACTTCTACTTGCCGCTGTCCATTCTCGTGTGCATCGTCACGGGCTACGCTGCCAGCTGGCTGTTCCCGGCACCCGGCCGTTTGCAGGGGCTGACCGTGTACGGGCAAGACGTCGTCACGGCCCGGGAGCGCGGCTGATCGTCCGCTGCCCAGCATGGATACCAAGTTTCTCAAGACCTTCGTAACGGTCGCCGAAAGCGGATCGATGGCCGCCGCCGCCCGCCGGCTGAATATCACGCCCGCGGCCGTGGCGCAGCAGATCCGCACGCTCGAACGGCAGATGGATGCTTCGCTGATCCGCCGGGCCGGACGCACTGTTGCCGTGACCGAGGCCGGTGCCCGGATCATCGAGCGCTCGAAGAAACTGCTGCGCGATGTCGATGACATGCATGCCGTGGCCGTCGACGATTCCGTCGGCGGCGAACTGCGGCTTGGCGCCGGCGGCACGTCGCTGACCGGCATTATTCCCGACATATTGGCCCGCATTACGCGGCAATTTCCCCGCATCAGTATCTTCATCCAGACCGGTTTGTCGATCGACCTGCATCGCGCCGTGGAGAAGGGTGAACTGGATGCGGCGGTCGTTCTCGAGGCCCCGTTCGCCTTGCACAAGCGATGTTGCTGGCAATTGATCCGCGAGGAACCGCTGATCGTGCTGGCACCTTCGAGTATGGAGGGCTGCGATCCGCACGAGTTGCTCGCATCGCAGCCGCTGATTCGCTACGACAGGAACTGGTGGGGCGGGCACCTCGTCGACGAATACCTGCACCAGGCAGGTATCGAGCCGCGGGAGCGCTTCGAACTGAGCTCGCTGCACGCGATCGCAGTCATGGTGGATCGCGGTCTCGGTGTTTCGCTCGTCCCCGACTGGGCCCGTCCCTGGCCCGAGGGACTCAATTTGGCACGCCTCGAACTGCCATTGGAGTTCGAACCCCGGCGGATTGGCGTCGTGTGGAACCGTTCCTCTGTACGCATTCGCCTGCTGCAGGCATTTCTGGAGCACGTTCGCGAGATCGAAACCGGTTCAGCCTGACTCTGCCCGTATTGCCGGCAGGCCACCATGTCACAACACATCACAAAACGTGATGTCTGAAGATACTCTCCGACTATTTTGTTTGCTTGTCGAAAAGAGCAATCTTGTTTGGACGAGACTTTCCCGCAACTGTACGCGACGATGCTCGACGCCTACTGAAGCGCTGAAACGTGTAGTAATCCCAGGGGGACAACCTAATGAGAAAAAGTACAGAGCGTTCTATCTTCTCCTGCGCCGCGATGGCCCTGACTTCGTCGTTGCTGGCGATGATCTCGGGCCCGGCGTTCGCGCAGAGTGACGAGGACGAGGCCGACGACGAGGCCATCGAGCAGATCATTGTTACGGGTTCAAGGACAGGGAGAGAGTTGAACAAGATTCCGGGCGCGGTCAGCGTGATAAGCCAGGCGGAGATCCGCGACAATCTCAGCCTGTCCTCGGACCTGACGTCACTGCTCGCCAGGACCGTGCCGGGCTACGGGCAGTCCAAACAGCAGATGGAGAATCGCGGCGAGACTTTACGCGGCCGCAAGGCGCTGCGTTTGCTGGACGGCGTACCTCAGGGTTCCCCGCTGCGCGACGGCAGTCGCGACAGCATCTTTACCGACATGGGCATCATTGAGCGTGTCGAGGTGATCAACGGACCGTCCGCAACCGAGGGCATTGGCGCCGCCGGCGGCATCATCAACTACATTACGAAATCCGCCAAAGAAATGGGAACCCAGTTCGAAGTATCGACACAGATGCGTTCACAATTCGAGGACGACAGCGACAGCTGGCGCGTAAGCATGAATGCGGTCCACAAGAACGAGGATTTCGATTTCCTCGTGGGCGCTTCGTTCGCGGAGACGGGTATTGCCTACGACGGCGACGGCCGGACAATCGGTATCGGTGCGAGCGGCTCCGACCGCGATACGCAGTCAACCAACTTGTTCGTCAAGGTCGGCACGAATTTCGGCGCGGGCGAATTGCAGCGTATAGAGTTTTCGTACAGTGATTTCCTGCTCGAGTGCCAGTGCCGCTACAGCATGTTCGACGAAAACCCGGACGTCTGGAACTGGCATGAGATCAACAGGATTCCGATCACGTCGATCAAGCAATCGCCTCCGGGAGCTATGGCTTCGTTCCAGGACTTCGTGCAGTTCACACTCTCCTACACGCACGAGGGTGTTGCCGGGGGTACGCTGTTCCTTCAGTACCACGATGCCGACCAGGCGATGCGGTTCGAGTCCGAGCGAACCTTCAGCAAGCAGGAACCTGAATTCGTGCCGTTCATTCTTGACGACAATGGGTTCCCCGTCGATTACACGCCGCTCACGGAGCAGTCCGAAATCGACTCGGTCAAAAAGGGGCTGCGGACGTCCTGGGCGACCGACGCGCTGGCAGGTAATGATGACCTGGGCCTGCAGTTCGGTATCGACATCGTGGAAGATACCGCGCAGCAACGCCTGGCGCATCAGAACAGAACCTGGGTTCCACCGATGGAATACTCGAGCT
>JANQGP010000073.1 GCA_028277265.1 Woeseiaceae bacterium
AGCTCGGGCATCGACGGCCTCCAACGAAAACGGCGTTCGGAGTTTTCTCCGAACGCCGTATTCTAGCAATCCTTGCAGCCGGATTAGACGACCGCGCCCAGCTTGAAGATGGGCAGGTACATGGCGACGACGAGGCCACCGACGAGTACGCCGAGAATCGCCATGATGAGCGGCTCGAGCAGGCTCGACAGATTGTCGACCGCGTTGTCGACGTCCTCTTCGTAGAAGTCGGCGACCTTGGCGGACATGTCGTCGAGTGAACCGGACTCCTCGCCCACGGCGATCATCTGGATCACCATGTTCGGAAACAGGTCGGTGTTTTCCATGGCCTGTTGCAGTCGCTGACCAGTAGCAACCTCGTCGCGCATCTGCAGGACGGCTTCCTCGTACACGATGTTGCCGGTCGCGCCGGCCACGGATTCCATGGCTTCTACGAGCGGCACGCCCGCCGCAAACATCGTCGACAGCGTACGCGCGTAGCGTGCGATCGAGGCTTTTTGCATGATCGGGCCGATAACCGGCATCTTGAGCATCATGCGGTCGAGAAAGTGACGCATCTTGCGGGAACGCTTCTTGAAGTACAGAAACGCGCCTACGGCCAAACCCAACCCAATGGCCAGGTACCAGCCCTGGGTTCGGACGAAGACGGACAGGTCGATCACCATGCGCGTGAAGGTCGGCAAGTCTGCGCCAAAGCCTTTGAAGAGATCCTCAAAAGACGGAATAACGAAGACCAGCAGAATCGTCGTAACGACGAAGGCGACGACCAGTACCGCGGCCGGGTAGGTCAGGGCTTTCTTGATCTTCTTCTTGATCGCCTCGGTCTTTTCCTTGTACGTGGCGATCTTGTCGAGCAGCGTCTCGAGGGCACCCGCCTGTTCTCCGGCCTCGACGAGATTGATGAACAGGTCGTCAAAATACAGCGGATGCTTGGCGAGCGCTTCCGCGAGGGAACTACCGCCTTCAACGTCGGATTTGATGTTCATAATAAGCTTCTGCATGGCCTGGTTTTCGTGGCCGTTGCCGACGATCTCGAAAGCCTGCACAAGGGGAATACCAGCCGCGAGCATCGTCGCAAGCTGGCGCGAAAAGATGGCGATGTCTCCCGTGGTGATCTTGCCGCCACCGGAAAACAAGCTTCTCGGCTGTTTCCGGATGCGGGTCGGCACGACGCCCTGGCGACGCAGGTCGGCGCGTACCGCGGCCTCGTCCGATGCCATGCTCTTGCCCTTGACTTTCTTGCCGTTCCGGTCGGTTCCCTCCCAGAGGAACGGCGTACTGCCTACAACTGCTGTCTCAGCCATGTTTTCTCGTCCGCTAAATCGGTAAGACTCTGATTCAATTACTCAATTGTAACCCGGTTGACCTCGACAAGGCTGGTAACCCCTTCCTTGACTTTGTTCAATCCGGCACGTCGCAGATCGATGACCCCCTCGCTTGCCGCCTGGTCGGCGATCTGCATGGCATTGCCGCCTTCCATGATGATGCGGCCCATCGCCTCGGAGACCTCCATGACCTGGAAGATACCGACACGGCCCTTGTAGCCGCCGTTGCACTGTTTGCATCCCTTCGGGGCGAAGACCGTAACGCCGGCATCCAGCTCTTCGGCCGTGAATCCTTCTTTCTCGAGTGCCTCGCGCGGCACGTCGACGTTTTCCTTGCAGTTGTCGCACAGGCGCCGAGCGAGACGCTGGGCGATGATCAGGCTGACCGACGTCGCGATCGCATAGGGCATGACACCCATATCGACCATGCGCGTCAGTGTCTTCGGTGCGTCGTTCGTATGAAGCGTCGACAACACCAGATGTCCGGTCTGGGCGGCCTTGATCGCAATCTCGGCCGTCTCGAGGTCACGAATCTCACCGACCATGATCACGTCGGGATCCTGGCGCAGGAAGGCTTTCAGTGCCGAGGCGAAGGTCAGGCCCACTTTCGGGTTGACGTTGACCTGGTTGATGCCGGGGAGGTTGATTTCCGCCGGATCCTCGGCAGTCGAGATGTTCCGGTCCTCGGTATTGAGGATATTGATGCCCGTGTACAGCGAGACCGTCTTACCGGAACCTGTCGGACCCGTTACGAGGATCATGCCGTAGGGTTTGGCCAGATGCTTCTCGTACAACGCCCGCTGATGGTCTTCATAACCGAGCATCTCGATGCCGAGCTTGGCGCTCGACGGGTCGAGAATACGCAGTACGATTTTCTCGCCGAACAACGTCGGGCAGGTGTTCACACGAAAATCGATGGCACGCGTCTTGGACAGCCGCATCTTGATACGGCCATCCTGGGGCACGCGGCGCTCGGCGATGTCCATGCGCGACATGACCTTGAGGCGCGCGCAAACCTTGTTGGCGAGCACGACCGGCGGTTTCGCGACCTCGCTCAGCACACCGTCGAGGCGTGTGCGGACGCGGAAGTACTTCTCATACGGCTCGAAATGGATATCCGATGCGCCACGCTTGATCGCATCGAGCAGCACCTTGTTGACGAAGCGCACGACCGGCGCGTCTTCGACATCGTCGCGCTGGACGTCCTCCTCTTCCTCATCGGGACCGACATCGAGATTCTCGAGATCGAAATCGTCGTCTTCGAGATCGCCCATGCTCGTGTCAACGGCTTCAATCGCCTTGTTGACCTGCTCTTCGAGCTTGTCCTGCTCGACGACCACGGGATCCACGCGCAGGCTGGTCGCAAACTTGATGTCATCGATCGCCTGCAGGTTGGTCGGGTCGGCAATCCCCAGAAAAATGCGTTGCCCGCGTTTGACCAGCGGCAATACGCGATGCTTGGTGATGAGTTTCTGGTTGACGGCGCGAACGACGTCAACGTCGACTTCGACCGCGTCGAGGTCAAGCAACGGGACGCCGAATTCGTGCGAGGCGGCCACGGCGATTGCGCGCGCGTCGGCCAGTTCTTCACTGACGAGATGGGCGATCAGCGAGACCTTTTCCTTCCTGGCGGCTTCAGTGGCCTCCTGCAGCTGCTCCTCGGAAACGATGCCGTCCTGCACGAGGCGTCGCGGCAGGCCCGCGAGGTTGGATTGTGAAGCCGTTGCTGCCATGCGTCTCCCAAGCGTCGGGTTTCTGTGAGCG
>JANQGP010000105.1 GCA_028277265.1 Woeseiaceae bacterium
AGATTCGCCGATCGCGGCGTGCCGGCCGGCCCGATCAACGATCTCGGCGAAGTGTTGACGAATGCGTACGCAAGAGAGAGGAACCTCGTGCGGTCTGTCGCGAACGGCGCCGGCGATGCCGTTCCAACCGTTTCGAATCCGGTCGGCTTCGGTGCGACGCCGGTCGGCTATCGATTTGCCCCGCCACTGCTCGGTGAGCATACCGAGGAGGTATTGCGCGATTGGTTGGGGTACTCTGCGAGCAGGATCGACACGCTGCGCGAAGACGACGCTATCTAGCAGAGTGTTGAACCGGTATTTGGGGGGCTGCCAGGACACTTCATTCTCCGTTGACGCCATGGAACACCCGATCCAGACGAGCGACGTCCTGAAGGACGTACGCTACGAAATCCGCGGGCAGCTCGCCCACCGCGCACTCGAACTCGAGAAGCGCGGTTACGAGATCATCTCGCTGAACATCGGCAACCCCGGGCTTTTCGGATTCCGAACGCCCGAGACCATGCGCCTCGCGATGATCGAGAACCTCGGTTCCGCCGAGCCTTATTGCCATCAGAAGGGCATCTTTCCGGCGCGCGAGGCCGTCGTCATGCAGCAGCAGAACCGCGGCATTCATGGAGTGACGTCAGACGAGGTGTTTATCGGCAATGGCGTCAGCGAGCTGATCGACCTCTCGCTTCGCGCGTTGCTGAATCCCGGTGACGAGGTTCTCATCCCGAGTCCGGACTACCCGTTGTGGAGCGCGGCGGTCGCGCTCAACGGCGGCAAAGCGCGGCATTACCCGTGCCGGCGCGAGAACGCCTTCCAGCCGGACCTCGAGGCGATGGCGTCGCTGATCAACAAACGCACCCGGGCCATCGTCGTCATCAACCCGAACAACCCGAGCGGTGCCGTGTATCCCGAGGACACCCTCCGGGCGATCGTCGATCTTGCCGAACGCCACGGCCTCGTCCTGTTGTCGGACGAAATCTACGACCAGATGGTGTATGACGATGCCCGGTTCGTGCCAATGGCCACGCTCGTCGACGACGCGGTCTGCCTGACCTATTCGGGCCTCTCGAAGGTCTATCGCGCGTGCGGCTACCGTGTCGGCTGGTGCGTGTTCAGCGGCGAACTGGACCGGGCTGCCGACTACATCCACGGCATGGAATTGCTGGCCGCACTGCGCTTGTGCAGCAACGTCCCGGGGCAGTGGGCCGTACAGACCGCGCTCGGCGGATTCCAGAGTGTCCAGGATCTGGTGAGGCCCGGCGGACGCCTATATCAGTCGCGC
Source organism: Woeseiaceae bacterium (assembly GCA_028277265.1). GTDB lineage: Bacteria > Pseudomonadota > Gammaproteobacteria > Steroidobacterales > Woeseiaceae > UBA1847. The sequence goes on from JANQGP010000105.1 coordinate 1,271, forward strand.
CAGGCGATCATCGACCGGGTGGCCGACAGCGACTTTTTGAGCGTGCAGGCGCCAATGGGCGCGATGTATGCGTTCGTTTGCCTCGACAGCCGGTTTGACGGCGTATTCGACGACCAGGCATTCGCGCTGGAATTGCTCGAGAAGCACCACGTGCTCGTGGCCCCCGGCAGCAGTTTCAACACGACTTACACGGACCATTTTCGTGTCACGTCGCTGCCGGACACCGAGTC
>JANQGP010000191.1 GCA_028277265.1 Woeseiaceae bacterium
TACAAATGGACCGAACTCGACGAATCGTCGGGACTCGCGTTCCTGACGCTGTATTCGGGTATCACCGACCGCGCAGAACCCTGCGAATCGCTGAGGGCGACAACAGCGTTCAGTCTCGGGATTGACGACCGGACGATCCTGGTGTCGTCCGAACAACTCGAAGGGTTCCGGCGCGGCGCGGCCCTCGAACAGGAAGCACACAAACGCGGCGTTCGCGGCGCCTACCTCGTCGGTTGCAACATCCAGTTGCCGGGTCATGACGAGCGAACATGGCGGCTCGTGCTCAACGGCGAGCAGACTCAGGCACAGGTGGTCGAGCTGCGCAGGGCGCTCCGCAACGCGCAGCGGCTCGGCGAGCGCATTGACGAGTCGATTGCGGCCGGATCGGACGAGCTGGCGCGGATCATGGCTGCAGCCGACGGTTTCCAGGCGACCGCCGAGGAACGCGTCTCCGTGCACCATTACGCGAACGTGCTGTTCAATGTGTTGCGCGGCGGCATTTTCGAGGACCGGTACAACGTTTCGTCGCGGGATTTCCGCCGCACGATCCGGAACTTCAACGGGCCCGTGTTCGAGCGCAACCGGGACCTGCTCGAGGACCTGCCGGAACGCCTGCGCTTCGACGAGCTGCTTGCGAAGGTACGAGAGACCGGGGATCCGCAGCTTCACCGCCTGGCTCTCGAGTACCTGCCGATCACATTCGGGCGCCGGCACGGTGACCCCAGCCGGCCGTGGAACCAGTTCGCCATCGTGCTCAAGGACGAGTACGGCGAGGGTCTGCTTTCGTACCAGGGCAATTGGCGCGACATCTTCCAGAACTGGGAGGCGCTCGCGTTCAGCTACCCGGCATTCATCGAGAACATGATCGCCAAGTTCGTCAATGCATCGACCGTCGACGGCTACAACCCGTATCGCATCACCAAGGAAGGCATCGACTGGGAAGTCGAGGAACCGGACAACCCGTGGAGTTACATCGGTTACTGGGGCGACCACCAGATCATCTATTTGCTCAAGTTGCTGGAGCTGTCGCGTAACTTCCACCCCGAAACACTGAGTCGTCTGCTACGCGATCCGCTGTTCTGCTACGCGAACGTGCCGTATCGCATCAAGCCGCTGGACGCGTGTCTGGCCGATCCCAAAAACACGGTCGTCTTCGACGAGGAGCTTGCCGCGACGATCGACGAGCGAGTGGCCTCGTTCGGCGCCGACGGCAAGCTCGTGCTCGACCGGGCCGGCAACGTGTACCAGGTCAACCTGCTCGAGAAACTGCTCGTGCCCTTGTTGGCGAAGCTCGGCAACCTCGTCGTGGATGGCGGCATCTGGCTGAACACCCAGCGACCCGAATGGAACGACGCCAACAACGCGCTCGTCGGCCAGGGACTGTCGATGGTGACGCTCTACTACATGCGTCGCTACGTCCGCTTCCTGCTCGACCTGCTCGCAGCCGATTCGGGCTCGTTCGCGATCTCGTCCGAAGTCACGGTTTGGCTGGCGCATACGGCGGAGGCACTGGCGGAGCTGCGCGAACTGTCCGGCAACGGCCCGGTGGATGACTTCGTCCGCTATTCGTCGCTGACGAAACTCGGGCGCGCGGCCTCCGCGCATCGTGAAGGTGTCTATGCGCACGGCTTCTCGGGAGCCATCGATGAGCTTGCTGTGGATGGCGTCAGGCGCCTGCTCGACGATGCGCTGCTGATCATCGATCACAGCATTGCGAACAACGAGGGCGATGATGGGCTCTACCACGCCTACAACGTCGCCGACTTCGGCGAAGACGAACTGTCGGTCGAGCACCTTTACCCGATGCTCGAGGGCCAGGTCGCCGCGTTGAGTGCCGGTTCGATCAGCCCTGAAAAGGCCGCCGACGTTCTCGATGCCCTGTTCTCCAGCGCGGTTTACCGCGAAGACCAGGACAGCTTCATGCTGTACCCGGATCGCGAGTTGCCGGGTTTTCTCGCTCGCAACCAGGTCGATGAGCAGGACGCATTGTCGATCCCGCTGCTCGAGACGATGCTCGATGCGAACGACAAGCGCCTGGTCCTTCGCGACGCGGATGGGCGGATTCGTTTCAACGCCGATTTCGCCAATGCAGCCGGCGTCCGGGCGATGCTCGACGAGCTCGTTGGCGAGTACGGTACGAACCCGGCCGATGCGCGTGTGGCGATTCTCGAGCTGTACGAGTCGGTGTTCGGTCACAGGGCCTTCACGGGTCGGTCGGGCACGATGTTCGGTTTCGAAGGTCTGGGCTCCATCTACTGGCACATGGTCGCCAAGCTGCTACTGGCCGTCCAGGAGAACTTCTTTGCGGCGCTTGACGGCGATTGCGACGCGGCAACGCTCGAGCGTCTCGGCGACTTCTATTATCGCGTCAGGGCGGGCATCGGCTTCAACAAGACGCCGGGCGAATACGGCGCGTTCCCCACCGACCCCTACTCGCACACGCCGAAGCACGCCGGCGCCCGTCAGCCGGGCATGACCGGCCAGGTGAAAGAGGAAGTGCTGACCCGGTTCGGCGAACTCGGCATACGGGTCAGTGGCGGCGAAGTCTCGATAGCACCGGCATTGTTGCGGGCACGGGAGTTCGGTGAGGACTCGCGTCAGTTCCGCTACCTCGACGTCTTCAACGCCTGGAATCGGATCGATATTCCGCCGTCGAGCCTGGCGTTCACCTGGTGCCAGGTGCCGGTGGTCTACGTAGTCGGCGCGTCCGCCGAGCCGGGCATCGACATCGAACTCGACGACGGCGCCCGCTCGCGTTTCGACGATTTCACGCTGCCCGCCGCTGTCTGCGCGAGTATCTTCGAGCGCACCGGGCGTATCCGGAGAATCACCGCAACGTTCGGCCAGGACCGGCTGTTCGGCAAATAGCAACGCAGGAAAACACGCATGTCCAATCTCTACCAGCGACGGATGTCGCTATCCGGCCTTGACGTCCGGGCCCTTTCGAACGACGATCTTCGCGACCTGGTTCGCAGGATTCTCGAGAACAAGATCCACGGCTTGTCGTTTTCTCCGTACATCGAGGATCAGGGTCCCGGGACCGTGGTCAGCGAGGCTCAGATTCGCGAGCGGCTCGCGATCATCGAGCCGTACGTCAACTGGATTCGTACGTTCTCCTGCACCGACGGTTTCGAGCTCATCCCGGCGATTGCGAAGGAGCGAGGGCTCAAGACACTCGTCGGCGTCTGGCTCGACGACGATCACGAGCACAACGAAGAGGAACTCGAGAACGCACTCCGAATCGCGAAAGAGGGTCACGTGGATATCCTCGGCGTCGGCAACGAAGTGCTGTTGCGGGGCGACCTGAACGAAGACCAGCTACTGGATTTCATCGGGCGAGCCAGGCAGGGCGCAAAGGGCGTGCCGGTCGGTTACGTCGACGCCTATTTCGAGTTCGTCGACCACCCGCGCATTACCGATGCCTGCGACGTGCTGCTGGCCAACTGCTACCCGTTCTGGGAGGGCTATCCGGCAGAGCATGCTTTGCTCTATATGAAGGAGATGTACCGCCGCGCGGCCAGCGTCGCCGGCGGTAAGCCTGTCATCGTCAGCGAAACCGGCTGGCCGAACATCGGAAGCTCCGAAGACGGTGCTGAGCCCTCCTTCGAGAACGCGGTCAAGTACTTCGTCGATACGTACCGCTGGGCCGAGGATGAAGGGATCGACGTCTTCTATTTCTCGTCGTTCGACGAGAACTGGAAGGTCGGCGCCGAAGGCGACGTCGGCGCCTACTGGGGCCTTTGGGACAAAGACGGCAAGCCGAAATACTTCTGATTCGGCGAGGCGGAAATGGAATTCGAACACGGCAACGCGATTTGCTACTCCGGCTATCGTGAAAACCAGAGCCCCCTGGACGGCAAGTACCCGTCGTACGGGCAGATCCGCGAAGACCTGATCATTCTCGAGAAGAACTGGCGGCATCTGCGGCTCTACGACTGCAGCCCGCACGCGGAGACCGTACTCGAGGTGATCCGCGACGAGGGTCTGCCTTTCGGGGTCATGCTCGGTCTCGACATGGCGGCCGAGATGAGCAACCCGCACTGCCCCTGGGGTGCGGAGTTCAGCAACGAGACTCTCGCCGCCAACCGGGAACGCAATCACGAGGAAATCGAGCGCGCCATCGCGTTGGCGAGGCGCTACGACAGTGTATTGTCGGTGTCGGTCGGCAACGAAGCGACCGTCGAATGGACCGATCACATGGTGCCCGTCGAGCGTCTCGTTTCGCACGTGCAGGAGCTCAAGGACGCGATCGACCAGCCGGTCACCTTTTGCGAAAACTACGTGCCATGGACCTACAAGCTGGAACCGCTCGTCGAGGTCCTGGATTTCATCTCGGTGCACACTTATCCGGCATGGGAGTATCGCAGCATGGAGGACGCGCTCGAGTACACGCGTGAGAACTACCACTCCGTCGTGGATCACTACCCCGGCAAACCGGTGGTCATTACTGAGGCAGGCTGGACGACCGCCTCGAACGGCCGCGGCATCGAACCCTGGAACGCGTCCGAGGAATTGCAGGCGCACTACTATGAGCAGCTGATGGCGTGGACGAATCGCGAAAAAGTCCTGACGTTCGTCTTCGAGGCTTTTGACGAGCCCTGGAAGGGTTCACCGGACCCGCTGGAACCGGAGAAACACTGGGGACTGTTCAACGTCGACCGCACGCCAAAACTCGTCATGAGAGAAACGTACCCGGAACTCGCGCGGTAAGCCTTGCAACCATGAAGGAAACTCGAAACTACTTTAAGTTTCGCAGATAGCCGCCTCCACGTGGAGGACGGCCGGCTGCTTCACTCCGCTTGGGCGCCGGGCGCGGCTTTGGTGAATGCGCTACGCGCTACTCGAAGACGATTCGTCCAGATGAACCAGGGCGACTCGGAAATTCGAAAAGGACTTGTCGAACAGGCTCCAGACGGCCCAGAGGCTGGCCGCCAGCCCGGCGACTACACCCATGAACATGCTGCCCAGATACGCCAGCTCAAGTGACAGACCGATCATTCCGGAGAATACTCCGATCAGAAAACCTGCCAGACCGCCGCCCAACATACCAACAATCATTCCCCGCCAGATGATCAACCACCAGACCTTCAGAATACGTGCGAACGAAGGTGACATTTCAACCATGGTTTCTCTCCGGATTTGAAGATGGTCTTTTCGAAGCCGCAAGGCCGGGAGGCGGTACCAGGTACCTGCCCCGGTAACGGCGCTTCTGGTGATTCCGCCTACAGGACAAACGGCCGTTTCGCTACAGCAGGGCCGCGTCGAGTATCTTCTTCTTCAGTTGCTCGAACTCCTGCTCGGTGACGTAGCCGGCGTCGCGGAGTGCGCCGAGTTCGCGAAGTTGCTCGAGTGCACGCGACATGTCCATTCTCTCGGCCGCCACGTCGCTGGCGACATCCCGGCCGACCGGAGTCGCCGTATCGCTCGCGTCCTCGGCCGCAATCGCCCGCTCTGCGGCGGCCGCCTGGCGAAGCCGCTCGGCTTCTTCGCGCGCCCGGCGCTCTTCCTCGACCTGGATGCGCTGGTTGGCAAGACGCGCACGCTCATCGGCCACGTCATCCGCCAGCGCCGGCACCGGCGCGGCAACGACCAGCAGCGCCAGAACGCTCATGCACAGAGTTTTCATCGAATCATCGTATCGTGACTGACGAGCGCGTGCCAAGCCCGTTTGACAGCGTTGTCAGATCCTTTGTAATCTTGGGCGTTGGACGCGAACAAGAACAACGAGTCTGACGCCAATGGTCAAAGCCACGATTGACGATGTCGCCAAGCTGGCCGGGGTATCGATCAAGACGGTATCCCGCGTGGTCAATCGGGAACAGAACGTTCGCGAATCGACACGGGAACGGGTTCAGCAGGCGATTGCGCAACTCAACTACCGGCCGAACCTGTCGGCGCGAAACCTGGCGAGCCAGCGATCTCATCTGATCGGACTCGTTTACGACGACCCGAGCGCATACGAAATCCCCAGCGGCGGATTCATCATTCGTATGCAGCAGGGCGTACTGCGCGCCTGCGCCGCAGCGGACTACGAGTTACTCATCCATCCCTGCAATTACCGGCATCGCAATGCCGGCGACAAACTGCACGCGCTCATTGACCAGGTGCGGCCGGACGGCATCGTACTCGCGGCGCCGCTGTCGAACATGCCGAGGATAGTGAACGCCATCACGGCCAAGGGCACGCCACTTGTGCGGATGTCGCCCGGCGAGGTCAACGGCGATCAATACAAGGTGGTGACCAACGATCGCGAAGTCTGCGCGGAAATGACGCGTTACCTGGCATCACTCGGTCACCGGCGCATAGCGTTCGTCACCGGCCACCGGAGCCACAAGGCGATCAAATACCGGTTTCTGGGCTACAAGGACGGCCTGGAACAATCCGGGTTGCCGTTCTCGAAAGACCTGGTTTGCTCCGGCGACAACTCCTTCGGCTCCGGTGAAGCGTGCGGAGACAGCCTGCTCTCTCTCGACACGCCGCCAACCGCGGTCTTTGCAGCCAACGACGATATGGCCGCCGGGATCATGCGCGCTGCCGACAGGCGCGGCATCGATATTCCGGATCAGCTCTCGGTTGTCGGCTTCGACGACATCACGCTTGCCCGGCAAATCTACCCTTCGCTGACCACGATCCGGCAGCCTTTGTCCAATATGGCCGAGCGCGCGGCTCACGCGCTGATCAACGATCCGGGCGATGGATCGAAGCTCAAGGGTACCGATGTCGTGCCGTCCAAACTGATGATCCGCGAGTCGACCGGGCCTGCGCCAGCCTGACCGGCGTTCCTCAGCGTACGAAGCGAATCCGGTCGAGATAGACCGTGACGGGCGTCCGGCGCCCGGTCAGCGTGACAACGAAGCCGGTTTTGAGGCTGGAGAGATCGGCGTCCTCGAGCGGCACCGTGTAACGCTGCCACTCCGGCGTCAGTCGGATTCCGTCGACCTGCTCAACGGCCGAATCCGGATACGGCTTGTCTTCCCGGATGATGCCGACGCCGAAACTGACTTTCTCGCCGCCATACTCGCCGCGCGCCCAGAGCTCCAGCTCGGTCGCACCGGTCAGGTCGAAGCCGCCGTCGAGATCGCCCCAATTGTTCGGTTGATTCTGCCAGGCAACGCCGACCCAGCCGAACTCGCCCTCGTAACGCATCCGGATCGCGGCTGCGCCTTCATAAGGTGCCTCGTCCGCATACTCGCCATCCAGTGTCAATGCTTCGGTATTCCCCATCCAGCCGGACGGCACCCACGGCATACCGTTGAACGAGTCCTCGTAGACCGACACCGGCAGCCGGGTGCGCGTTTCGCCCTCGACCAGCAGCGGCACGTTGGCCGTTGCGGCATTGCCGGCTGCGTCATAGGCGTAGAGGAAGAGACGATAAGCGCCGGGCTCCTCGGGCATGCGCAGGCGTGCGCCGCCGATACTGCTCTCGATCACGACATCGTCGATCTCGGGAAGATTGGGACGAAAATCTCCGCCGGTGGAGTACTCGGCCGATTCGGGACGCAGCACCCAGC
>JANQGP010000220.1 GCA_028277265.1 Woeseiaceae bacterium
CGTCGTTGTCGGGGCCGACCAGCTGCGTAAACGGCCGCGCGGGCCGCAGGTTGCCCGGCTCGCGTCCCGGCGGCGGCCGCCGGAATCTCGGGCTGTCGAAGCGACGCATGACCTTCTGGGACGTCGCCTGCCGCCAACGGCCAAGCTGGTCATGCGTCGCTTCGACAGCCCGAGATTCCGGCGACCGCCGCCGGGACGCGAGCCGGGCAACCTGCGGCCCGCGCGGCCGTTTACGCAGCTGGTCGGCCCCGACAACGACGTCTACACGCTGTTCGTCGTGCCGCCGCAAGGCGCTCTGGGCCGGTGGTTGTCTCAGCGCAGCGGGGCCGGATTCATCGTCATTGCGTTGCTCGTGAGCGCCATCGTCTCGTACCTGCTGGCGCGGGCGATCTCCCGCCCCATCCGTCGCTTCCGTGAGTCCGCGGTGGCCATCGGTGCGGGTAACCTCGATACGCGTGTGTCGGAACGGGTCGGCAAGCGGCGCGACGAAATCGGACTTCTCGCCGGGGATTTCGATCGCATGACCGCCGAGCTGCAACGCGCCTGGCAACGTCAGACCGAGCTCGCCCGCAACGTGTCGCACGAACTGCGATCACCGCTCGCCAGGCTGCGCGTGGCCCTCGAGCTTGCGCGGCGCAAGACGGGTGACCTTGCCGAGCTCGATCGAATCGACACCGAGACCGAGAGGCTCGACGAACTGATCGGCCAGATTCTCCAATACTCGCGCCTGGACGCCGGCCCCAGGGAGGAGCGGGTCCCGATCGACGTCGAGGACCTGTTGCAGTCCGTCGTCGAGGACGTTCGCTTCGAATTCGAGCAGCCGGACAGCCGGACCCGCGTCGAGTACCTGCCGGAAGCAACCGGAGTCGTGGAGGGTTATCCGAACGCGCTTCGCAGCGGTCTCGAAAACGTGTTGCGCAACGCCGTGCAACACAACCGCGACGGAGGTGGCGTCAGCGTTCGGTTGAGCGCCGACGATGCGCGGTTCTTCGTGACGATCGAAGACGAGGGAGGCGGTGTTGCCGAAACCGAACTCGCCGGCATCTTCGAGCCGTTCTATCGCGCGAAGTCGGAGTCCGGTGACCCGCAGGGGCGGGGCAGCGGCCTTGGTCTTGCGATCGCGTCGCGCGCCATCGCGCTGAACGGCGGTTCGCTCACCGCAAGCAATGGCGAGAAAGGACTGCGCGTCACGATCGGCCTGCCGTCGCCTCCCTAACCCAGCCTTTCCCTGATGTAGTCGTACTCGTCGCGGATCAGACGCTTGCAGTCCGCCGCGACGAACTCGGCCAGGGTCTTGCCGACAAACGGGATGCCGCAGGTGATTTCGAGGCGAATATGATTCACGCACCCGTCGTCCACGGGCTCGAGTTCGAGCGTCCCCTCGACGGTCACGGGTACGTTCCGGATGTCGATCGTGAGATCGGCGGTGTACACCCCGTCGCCATGATCCTGCCACTGCTCCGACTGTTCGACCGTGTTCCAGGGTTGCAGGAACTTGCTCAGGATACCCGGCACGTCGGCCGGCAGCTCGCGGACGAACGTGACGATCGCGCCGTCGTCATCCGCATCGCATTCCTCGATGACGATGTTCCGCGCCCCGAGCGCTTCCTGCTTCGCGTCGACTTCATCGGCGTCGACGAACAACGCATACACGTCGTCCGTGCTGTGAGCGTATTCGTGATCGCGGCTGACCTTCATAGCTGTTTCAACAGGCCGTTAGCGGTTGCGCCCCATCGCCTCGTGGCTGCTCACCCACTCGTGGGCGAGGATCGCCGACGACAGCGACACGTCGCCTGCCAGCACGACTGCCGCGATGATCTCGGCGAACTTGTCGCCTTTGCCTGTGCCATAGCAGTCCATCATCTCGAGGCATTCGCGCTGTGTCGGCAGTCCGGTGCCGCCGCCGTAGGTTGCACAGATCAGCGCCGGTAACGTGGTGGACCAGTAAAGGTCGCCGTTGTCGAGCAATTGACAGTAGTTCATCCCGGCATGGGACTCGGACACGTTCGCGGCATCCTGGCCACAGGCTATGAACATCGCGGCGATGCCGTTCGCGGAATGGGCGCCGCTGTACGCTGCGCCTGACAGGTGTGTGCCGATACCCGCGATTTGCCGGTATTTGTACAACCACTCCGGCTCGATACGGAGCAGCTCTTTCGCCAC
>JANQGP010000455.1 GCA_028277265.1 Woeseiaceae bacterium
TACATAGCTCTCCCCTCGATTGGCCTGATTCATTCCATTGGATGGCGACGGCCCCGGCGAGTTCAGTCGGGCCTCTTTGATGTACGATGTCAGCTTCCGATGCCAAACGCTCCTGAAATTCGCAGATCCACGCCGGACGACGTTGAAGCCGTCGTCTCCATGTACCCGTTGGCGTTTCCGGAGGAGGACCTCGTGCCGCTCGTTCGCGGCCTGCTTGCGGACCCGGGCGTGGTCATGTCGCTCGTCGCGACGATCAAAGGTGAGATTGCCGGTCACGTCGCGTTCGCCACCTGTGCCGTGGAGGGAACCAACCTCGCGGCATCGCTTCTTGGGCCACTCGCCGTTGCGCCCGACTACCAGAGACGGGGTATCGGCAGTGCACTCGTGCACAAGGGCCTCGAGAAGCTCGGGGACGCCGATGTCGATGTCGTGTTCGTGCTCGGCGACCCGGCTTACTACGCACGCCTCGGCTTCAGGCAGGACTCGCAGGTACAACCACCCTACCCGTTGCCTGCCGAGTGGTACGTCGCCTGGCAATCGCAGTATCTCGGCGCGGCGACATCGGCCGCCACGGGCAAGCTCGCCGTGCCTTCGCAATGGCTCGACCCTGCCCTGTGGGCGCCTTAGATCGGAATTGGGAAATGCCAGGACAAACAAAAGGCGTGTACGCGCCGCTGCTGACACCATTCAACGATGACCTGACGGTAGCAACGGACCTCTACGTCGACCTCGCGCGACACCTGCTCGACGAAGGCTGTGCGGGTCTCGTGCCTTTCGGCACGACCGGCGAGGCGCTATCGATAGGGATCGACGAGCGTATCGACGCGATCCGGGCGCTCGTTGACGGTGGCATCGATCCTGGCGCGTTGATGCCGGGTACCGGCGTTTCGAACCTCACCGACACGGCGAGACTGTCGCGGGCCTGTCTCGACATGGGTTGCGCCGCGACGATGGTATTGCCGCCTTTCTACTACAAAGCGGTCTCCGACGACGGGCTCTTTCGCTATTTCGCCGAGTTGATCGAACGCATCGGTCCGGCGGCGCGAATCTTCCTGTATCACATACCGCCGGTCGCTGTCGTCGGCATATCGGCGCAGCTCGCCGCCCGTCTTCATGAGCGTTTCCCGGAACAGATTGTGGGCATAAAGGACAGTTCCGGTGACTGGAACAATACGCTTTCATTGCTGGATATCGAGGGCCTGATCGTCTACCCGGGCTCCGAATTGCCATTGCTCGACGCCCTCGAGCTCGGAGCGCCCGGCTGCATCAGTGCGACCGCCAACACCAATGCCGCAGCAATCGCCGAGGTCATTCGGATCTTCGGCCAAGGCGACATGGCCCGCGCATCCGAGCTGCACGAGTACGTCGCGAAATACCGTCAGACGATGCTCGACAGACATGCGCCGATACCGGCGCAGAAACGTTTGCTGGCAATGGGTACAGGCGACGAGCGCTGGGCCAACGTCCGGCCGCCGTTGACCGCGTTGCCGGACGCTGACGGGCGCGAACTGGCCGCAGCACTGCAACGCGTGTCCGGAACGCGTCGGGAGCAAGGCCCCGGCTAGCCTGATCGTCGGGATGACGTGAAGTGCGAAGGAAGACTCCGATGCTGCCCCGTCGCTCCGGATCAGTGAGTAGACCTCACACGAAAATGCGCGTACTGTAATCGCGTCCAACCTGTAGGGGTTCGGCGAAACCCCTATTCTCAATAACAACTAAACAAGGGGGGGTACACCATGTTTTTGATTCAGTTGGCACGCCGTTTCGGGCTTGCGGCAGTAATGACGCTTGGATTGGCAGTATTCGCAACACCGGCGTCTGCGCAGTTGCAGCCGTGGCAAGACTACGAAGCATCAGATAGCGTTTGGATCGTGACGCATGTCGATCTTGATCCCGGGACGTTTGGCATTTACCTGGAGGGGCTGAAATCCACCTGGATCGCCGCCAATGAGGTCGCCAAAGAACTGGGGCAG
>JANQGP010000058.1 GCA_028277265.1 Woeseiaceae bacterium
GTGGCTGCCGGCGTTACCGAGACATTGACTTTCCAGCTCACCGTCAGCGACGGCACGGACACCGCGACCGACACCGTCGATATCCGTGTGTCCGAGGGACTGACCGCGGTCACGGTCGCCGGCAAGCTGGCCTACGAGTTCGTGCCGCCCAATACCAACTGCCGCGGGCTGAACTTCGGTGCAACCGAGACGCGACCGATCCGCGGCGTGCCCGTGCAACTCATCGATGCCAGTGACAACACCACTGTCCTGGACAGCACGACGACCGATGACAACGGCGATTACTCGTTCAGCAACGTCGCGGCCAGCACGGACGTGCGCATTCGCGTGCGTGCCGAGCTGAAGCGCTCGGGCGCTCCTGGCTGGGACGTCGAGATCCGCGACAATACTTCGGATACGGCCAGCCCGCTCGAACAGCGCCCGATCTACGTCGTGCAGTGGGCCCCGTTCAATACAGGCATCGCGAACATCGCGGACGCGGACTTCACCGCAACGACCGGCTGGGACGGCAGCGCGTACACGGGTACTCGCGCAGCCGCGCCGATGGCGATCCTCGACCAGTTCTACACCGCCATGCTGGCGATTACGGCCCAATCGGGCTATGAAAACGAGATCTTCATGCCGCTCGATGCGTTCTGGAGCGTCAACAACGCGCTGACTGGCGGCTTCGACATCGACACAGGTGAATTGTCCGCCTCGTTCTATCTCAGCAGTATTGATTCGATCTTCCTGCTCGGTGACGCCGGCACGGACACGGAGGAGTTCGACGATCACGTCGTCGTCCACGAGTGGGGCCACTACTTCGAAGACGCGTTCTCGCGCTCCGATTCGATCGGCGGTCCGCATGCCATCGGCGAGAGCATCGACGCCCGGCTTGCGTTTAGCGAAGGCTGGGCGACGGCGCTCGCGGGAATAGTCCTTCAGAACCAGATTTACTGCGACACCGGCGCTGCCGGTACGACGGGAGGCTTCGGCATCAACGCTGAAACCGGCACAATCGCCGGTGAGACGTTCGAGCGCGGACCCCAGGGCTGGATGAACGAAATATCGGTCGCGACCTTCATCTACGACATGTGGGATACGGACGTCGACGGCACCGACACCAGCTCGATCGGCTTCGGCCCGATTCTCGATACGATGTTCGGTCCGCTGGCGAACACCGAAGCGTTCGCAACGCTGTTTTCGTTCGCGGCGGAGCTGCGGTCGCAGCTGTCCGGCGCGGACGTCGCGTTCGTCGATTCGCAGCTCGACCGGGAGAACATCGAGCGCACGATGATCGACATCTGGGGCTCGAGCCAGAATCTGATTGCGACCTCGCCGAACCCGGCTCGCGACGTCCTGCCGCTGTACACGGACATGCCCGTCGACGGCTCGACGATCAATCTCTGTGTGAACAGCGATTACGACCTCAGCAACGATCGCGACGGCAACAACCTGGCCCAGTTCCGTTACCTGCGGTTCACGACCACCGAGGCACGTGCCTACGACGTTTCGATCACCGCGTTGACGAATCCGCCGGTCACACCGGATACGACCGATCGCGACCAGAGCGACCCGGATATCCGTATCTTCCGTCGTGGCGTCAATTTGCTTCCGTTCCCCGTTGGTCTGAGCGGCGTGGAGAACTCGGAGACCTTCACGACACCGGTGTTGCCGGCCGATACCTACGTGGCATCCTTGCAGGACTGGCGCTACGAGGACGTAGACGGGGCGCCGGCCGGGTATCCGGACCAGATGTGTTTCAACGTCACGTTTACCCCGCAATAATCCTTTTCTGGTGATGACAATGACGAACCTGAGAATCCTCTCCCTGTTCACCGTCCTCGCGCTGGCCGGCTGCGGCCAGGAGGCGGCAACGCCCGCCGGGGACGTCGCGGCTGTGGACAAGACGACCGTCGACAACGAGAAGCCGACGAGACAATGGGATGGCGCGGTCTCGAAGCCCGGCGCGCCTTTTCGCGTCAACTACCGGCTGATCGGCACACCGGTGGTCGGCGCGCCGCTGGCGATCGATCTGCGCGTGACGTCGCCGTTGGGGCCTCCGGCCGTCAATCTCTCCTATCGCATTCCCGACGAAACGGCGATGACGCTGCACGAGTCTCAGCCTGCGGATCTCGTCGCTGAATTCGCCGACAACGAGGACTTTGTCGATCAGCGCATCACGATCGTGCCGCAACGCGAGGGACGGCTGTTCGTCAACGTCGGCGTCGCCGTAGACACCGGGTCCGGACGCATGTCCACGACGATCGCGATCCCGGTTCAGGTCGGGCAGGGCGCTCGTGAGCTGGATGAGCATGGTGAGCTCGCGACGGATGAGGAGGGCGAATCCATCCGTATCCTGACGCCCGAGTGAAAACGGGAAAATTTTCCCATTATTTTTTCCAAAACTGGATTCAGGTCACAGTCTCCCGAAGGCGACATCCTTTAGAGTAATTGGCCAGGCTGCGGGAAAGGCTGGCCAATGCAAGGCGACCTAAGGGACAAAATAAGAGCCGCTACCGAGGAGTCCGGGATTACTCGGCCCGACTTCGTATCCCTGCTCAAGCTGATCGACCAGCATTATGACAAAATGGAAGCGACGATTACGCAGTCCCTCGAGGCGCAGTCGCTCCAGACGCAGACCCCGATCGAGGCTATTTTCGACAGTGTGACCGACGCGCTGTTGTCCGTTGCCGCGGACGGCACGATCCGTAATTGCAACAAAGCCTGTCAACGCTACTTCGGCGTGCCGCGCGAGCAGTTGATCGGCACGAACATCGATACGATTCTCTTCGGACTCGAGGACCAGGCGCTCGACGAGTTTCTCGCGCCATTCCTGTCGAGCCTCGACGACACGCAGCCCGGTGTTGCAGGCGGTGAGATCAAGGCCATGCGCGCGGACGGCAGGGTATTCGACGCACGGATCAACGCAAGCACGCTCGAGACCGCCGGCGGTGATGTATTCGTCATCAGCCTTCGGGATATCACGGACCGCATCCGTGCCGAGGCTGCATTGCGCGAAAACGAAGAGCGTTATCGCGCGCTGGTCGAAAACGCACCCGAGGCGATCATCGTCTTCGACGTCGACGAGAACCGTTTCACCGACGCCAATGACAACGCGTGTTCGCTTTTCAATCTGTCCCGTGCTCGCTTGCTGACCGTCGGACCCGAGGCGATCAGCCCGAAGACCCAGCCCGACGGTACACCGTCTTTCGGGGTGCGCCGCGGTTACGTCGATGCGGCGCTCGCCGGCGAACACCCGACCTTCGAGTGGATGCACAAGGACTCGAACGGCCGGCGCTTGCCGTGCGAGGTCCGTTTCAGCCGTCTGCCGTCCGACGACAAACGGCTGATTCGCGTCAGCATCACCGATATCGAAGAGCGCAAGCGCAACGAGGCGCTCGCGCATGCCCAGAACAAGGTGCTCGAGATGATCGCCGCGAGCACGCCCTACGATCGGACGTTGCGAGCGATCTGCCGATTCGTCGAGAAAATCGGTTCCGGGTTCAGGGCGGCGATCATGTCGCTCGACGTGCGGAATCAGACGCTCTCGGTCGAGCAGGCGCCGAGCCTGCCCGAGGCATTCAAACTTTGCCTCGACTTCGTCAAGGTCGATCCCGGGAGCCTGACGTGCGGTTCCGCCGTGTACCATGTGCAGGACCGGATTTCGGCCGATATTGCGCACGATCCCTGCTGGACGGGCGTGCACAAGGAAGCCGCACGCCACGGAATTCATGCCGCCTGGTCATTCGTCGTCTATGGCGAGGCGGGGCGCGTCATTGGCACGCTCGACGTCTATCTCGACGAAGCACGCGCGCCGGGCACGGACGAGCTCGACAGGCTGAGTCGAATGGCCCGTCTCGCCGGCATCGCCATCAAGCGCCAGCACGACGAGGAGCGCCTGCGCACGAGCGAGGCGCGTTATCGAGGCCTGTTCGAGAACGTCGTCGACGGCGTCTATATCGCCTCACGCGAGGGAGACATCATCACCGCCAACCCGGCCCTCGTCGACATGCTCGGTTACGACAACGTCGAGGACCTCAAAGCCGTCGGCCGAACGACGGTGCTGTATGTCAACCCGATCGACCGCGAGCGCGTCTTCGCACGTCTCGAGGCTCAGGGTTTCGTCAAGAACTTCGAATACCGGTTGCGTCGCAAGGACGGCAGCGAGATCGTCGTGCTCGAGAACTCGCGCGCGATCTACGACGACAAGAACAACATCATCGCCCATGAGGGCACGATTACCGACATCACCGAGCGCAAGCGTGCCGAAACCCGTGTGTTCGAGGAAAAAGAACGTGCGCAGGTCACGCTGCAGTCGATCGGCGATGGCGTCATTACGACCGATGCGGACGGTCTCGTGGATTACATCAACCCGGTAGCGCAGGACCTGACCGGCTGGGACATGCGCAGCGCGCGCGGGATGCCCGTGACGGACCTGATGATGATCGTCAACGAACACACGCGCGCGACCTGCGAAAACCCCGTCGTACGCTGTCTCAAGGAAGGCCGCGTCATCACGTTGCCCGAGAACTCGGTCCTGATCACCCGAAACGGCGACGAGGTGCCGATTCAGGATTCGGCGGCTCCGATTCGCGATCGCATCGGCAACATCATCGGCTCCGTCATGGTGTTTCATGACGTCAGCAGGGAATCGCGCCTCTTTCGCCAGCTCAGCTACCAGGCATCGCACGACACGCTGACGGGGCTGTTCAACCGCCGCGAGTTCGAGAACCGGCTCGTGACCGCGCTCGACAAGCTCAAGTCGAATGCCGAAGAGACGCATGCGTTGCTGTATGTCGACCTCGATCAGTTCAAGGTCGTCAACGACACGTTCGGTCACACGGCCGGCGACGCGCTGCTCGTGCAACTCTCTGAACTCATCCAGCAGAACATCCGCTCGACCGACGTGCTCGCCCGGCTCGGCGGCGACGAGTTCGGCATCCTGCTCGAACGCTGCGACCAGGCGCGGGCCGTCGAGGTGGCCGAAGCCATTCGAGGTTCGATCGAAGGCTATCGATTCGAGTGGCAGAATTCGTTCACGACCGTGCGCTGCTCGATCGGTGTCGTCCTCGTGACGAACGAGAACGCCGACGACGTTGCAGGCCTCATGAGCTCGGCGGACGTCGCTTGCTATTCCGCCAAGGACATGGGGCGCAATCAGGTGCACTTCTACCGCGACAGCGATGCCTCGTTGCGCCACGAGGAGATGAAGTGGGTATCGCGGATTACGAGTGCCGTCGAAGACGATCGCCTCGAACTGTATTACCAGCCGATCATCGGTATCGGCGACGAAAAAGGGAGTCGGCGCGGCCACTACGAGCTGCTGCTGCGCATGCGCGACGAAGATGGGCAGCTAGTCGGTCCCGATCAGTTCATTCCGGCGGCCGAGCGCTATAGCCTGATGTCGACGCTGGATCGGTGGGTCATTCATGAGGCGCTGTCGCAGCTCGCCGACCGCAGCGAGGAAGGCGAAGCACGCTACACGCTGGCCATCAACCTGTCGGGCACGTCGTTGAGCGAGGACCGCTTCCTCGACTTCGTCATCGACGAACTCCAAAAGCAGGAACTGCCGCACGGCGCGATCTGTTTCGAGATCACAGAAACAGCCGCCATCTCGAACCTCGCCCGCGTCGTGCACTTCATGCAGACGCTCAAGAAGCTCGGCTGCAAGTTCTCGCTCGATGATTTCGGCAGCGGCCTGTCGTCGTTCACCTATCTCAAGAACCTGCCGGTCGACTACCTCAAGATCGACGGCCAGTTCATCAGCAACGTGGCCGAAGACAACGTCGACGAGAGCATGGTCAAGGCCATTCACGAGGTCGGTAACGCAATGGGTATCGAGACCATCGCCGAGCGTGTCGAAACGCGCGAGGTGCTCGACAAGCTGGGCGCCCTCGGCGTCGAGTTTGCCCAGGGCTACTACATTGCCCGTCCGACCTCGGTCGAGTCGTTCGAGCCGTGGGAAGGGAGCGCCAAGCTGCTGGCCTAGTGTCCCGGACGCGACAGGGACACCAGCGCGAATCCGCACTTTCCACGCTGGCGTTACGTTCACGTTGCGGTAAACTGAGCTGCATTCAGGTTTAGCGCAGATTGGGAATGACGCGAGAGCAGCACCCGGGCATCGTGCACGCATTGTTGGGCCCCGACGAGCCCGGGCCGTACAAGGTGCTTAACCCGTTGGCGGACAAGCCAATTCTGCTCGTGTGCGACCATGCGAGCCACCGCTTCCCAAAATCCCTCGGCGACATGGGCCTGGACCCGTTCGCGCGCCGTTGTCACCTGGCGATTGACATCGGCGCAGGGCCGCTGACCGAGAAACTCGCGGAAAGTCTCGGGGTTACGGCCGTCGTCCACAACTACTCACGACTCGTCGTCGACTGCAATCGCCAGCTCATGGATCCGAGCGCGTTCCTCGAATACGGCGATGGCATTCTGGTGCCCGGCAATCGCAATCTGCGACAAGCCGACAAGGACCTGCGTGCGAGCGCGCTCTACTGGCCGTATCACGTCGCGATTTCGGAGCAGGTCAAGCGTCTGCAAATTGCGGGACCATTGCCGGCATTCATCTCGATACACAGCTTCACGCCCGTGCTCAACGGCGAATCGCGCGAATGGCAAATGGGCGTGCTGTGGGACAAGGACGAAGACACGCGCGATGTCTTCCTCGAAGGGCTGCGCGGTGCCGGCTACCATGTTGGCGACAATGAACCCTATTCAGGCAAGGCTCCGCAGGACTTCACCATCGATCATCACGCCGAGGAAATCGGTTTGCCGCACATCGGAATCGAGATCCGGCAGGACCTCGTCGACGATGAGGCGGGCGTCGGGGAAATCGCGGCGGTGATGCACGACATCATCGCGTCACTACCAGAGCGGCTGGAGATGAGGAGCGATCGCATCAGCGCGTAGCCGCACGATAACAACAAGGGGCAGGGGATGGGTATCAACGAGCCATCGTTTACGCTCGGCATAGAAGAAGAATACCTGCTGGTCGACAAGGAGACGCGCGGTCTCGTCATCGACCCACCGGAGACGCTGATGGCCGAGGCCGAGGAGAAATGCGGCCCGCAGGTCACGTCGGAGTTGCTGCGCTCGCAGATCGAAGTCGGCACCAAGGTCTGTGCAAACATCCAGGAGGCGCACGAGGACCTGGCGCACCTGCGCCGCAGCGTCATCGAAGTTGCCGCCAATCACGGTCTCGCGCCGATCGCGGCGTCGACGCATCCGTTCTCGGCCTGGCGTGAACAGAAACACACCGAGAAGGACCGCTACGACCAGCTGACCCATGAGATGCAGGGTGCCGCGCGCCGGCTCATGATCTGCGGCATGCATGTTCACGTCGGTATCGACGACGATGAATTGCGCATCGACCTCATGAACCAGATGTCGTATTTCCTGCCGCACCTGCTCGCCTTGTCGTGCTCGTCGCCGTTCTGGCTCGGGCACGATACCGGCCTCAAGAGCTACCGCCTGACGATCTTCGATGCGCTGCCGCGTACCGGCGTTCCCGAACGTTTCGCAAGCTGGGCCGAATACCTGCGGCACGTCGGCATCATGCAGGATGCCGGGCTGATCGAAGACCCGACACGCATCTGGTGGGACTTGCGGCCGAGCGCCCGGTACCCGACGCTCGAGACGCGCGTCATGGACGTATGCACGCGTCTCGAGGATTGCATCTCGCTGGCGGCGTTGCTGGCCTGCACCCTGCGCATGCTCTGGCGGTTGCGCATGCGTAACCAGCGCTGGCGCATTTATACGCCGATGCTGATTCGTGAGAATCGCTGGCGTGCGATGCGCTACAGCTTCGACGAAGGCCTGATCGATCTCGCAAAGGGCGAGGTCGTGCCTTTCGTCGACCTGATGGACGAGCTGTGTTCGCTGATCTGGGACGACGCCAGGGCGCTCGGCTGCGAGAAGGAGATCAAAGGCGTCCACGATATCCTGACGCGCGGCACGAGCGCGCACCGTCAGCTAAAGGACTACGAGCTCGAGCGGGCCTCGGGCGCGAGCGTCGAGGACAGCCTCAAGTCTGTTGTCGATACGCTGATCCACGACACCGCCAACGGCCTCTAAACACTCCCGTTTCGGGTCCCGTTCGGCCGGATTTGTGACTTGCGGCACATCCGGCCGCCCGGAATGGGGAACAGGTCGCATTATGTTGTAACGAAGCCCGATAGCATGGTCGACATGGTGTCGCTGACCTCTATTTTGCCGCCGGTCCTGGCGGTGTCCGCCGTGGCGTACGCAGTCCTTGCCGTACGCGTGGCCCGCACGACGCCGGAAAACCCGAATAACCTGATCAGCATCTTCCTGTTTCTCGTCGCCGGCATGGTGTCGGGCTCGGCTTTTTCGTATGGTGCTACGGACGTCAATCTTTATGGCATCGGGCGCACGCTGAGCTTCTTTTCGTCCGGCTTCGTGTTGGTCGTGTTTTACCTGATCTATCGCGAGTTCACGGTGGGCAAGGCGCATCCGATCCTGGTCGCGATGCTCTGCATCATCCCGATCTCCACGACCGTGCTCGTGCTGACGAACTCGATGCACAACATGATCTGGCAGGTCTTCGAAACACCTTCCGGGCTCGAATTCTCGGAGATGCTCGATCATTCTTGGAACCGGCAAATCTATGCGCCGTATACCTACGGACTGTTTGCGCTCTCGATGCTGCTGTTGATCAGCCGACTGCCGACGATCGCGCCTGCGCATCGCGGTCGGATCCTGCTGCTCCTCATCGCGGCCATCTTGCCTTTCTCCGTCAGCATCGCAAACACGTTCTTCCGCATCGGGCCGCCCGAGTTCCCGTTCACGACTGTGTCGATGACGGTGATGTTCCCGTTGTTCGCCTACGTCAGTCTGAAGCTGCGCCTGCACGAGTTCAGTCCACTGGCCTACCAGACCCTTTTCGACCACGTTCGCGATCCGATCTTCGTTCTCGACAAGGAACAACGCATCATCTGCGCGAACAAGGCCGCCGAACAGCTTCTGCAGGACGTCGAACACGAGCTTGTCGGGCGAAAGCTCTGGGAGGACTTCCCGGAAGCACGCGCGATAATCGAGCAAGCGAAGGACCTCGATCTGACGCAAACGCTGCGCATGGACACCAACGGCGTTTACGAGGTCAGCGTCGGACCGCTGGCCGGTCCCAAAGGTCAGAACCTCGGGATGGTCGTGACATGCCGCGACGTGACCCAGCGGCGCCAGGCTCTCGAGAAGCTCGCCGAGAGCGAACACCTCGTCCGTACGCTGATCGAGACCTCATCAAACGGCATCCTGCGGTTCTCGCGTGACGAGAACGACGCGGGCCGCAAGTTCCGATGCATTTTCGCCAACCGGGCCGCCGAGGGATTCGCCGGTGAAGGCGCGGGTACGCTGGTGGGCATGCCGCTCGAGAAGCTGACCCAGCTCGATCCACAACGGCTTCTGCGCCACTTCACGGCTGTCGATCAGCCGGTGTCACAGGTCAGTTTCGAGGTCCACAGCGACGTCGGGGAGGGCGAGCGCTGGTTGCGTATCGTCGCCGAGCCGGTCGGTGACGATTTCTCCGTCACACTCGTCGATATCACGCAGCGCAAGCGCACCGAGGACAAGATGCTCGCGGACGCGCTGAGCGATCCGCTGACCGGCGTTCTCAATCGCCGCGGCTTCGAGAAAGAAGCGGCGGCATGTATCCGTCGCAGCAGCGTCGGCGCCGTCCTGTATCTCGACCTGAACCAGTTCAAATCGATCAACGACCGTTTTGGCCACCAGGCGGGCGACGCGCTGCTCAAGGCTTTCGGTCACCGCATCGAGTTCTGCCTTCGGCCCGAAGACGTGCTCGGAAGACTGGGCGGCGACGAGTTCGCAATCGTTCTGCCCGGCGTCGGCGTCGACGACGTAAAGCACATTGCCCGGCGTCTCGTGCAGACCGCGTCCGAGGCTTACATCATCCAGGGCCAGGAGATCACGTGTACGGCCAGTGTCGGTATCGCGCTGATGCCCAAGCACGGCGAGGAACTCTGGCACCTTCTCAGCGTGGCCGACGAGGCCATGTACGGCGCCAAGAGCATATCCGAGGAGGAGGCGGCCAACGATCATGCCGCCTACGTCGACGCCGCTACGGCGAACTAGCGGCCGAGGCGTGAATGGCTGACAGCTGCTCTCGCAGTTCTGACGAGGTCATCGTCTCGAGCGGCAGCGCCGACATCGCCTCGATACGCTCCCGCAAGCGTGCGTAAGCCGCATCGAAATCGCCGTCGGCGGCCGGGTCCGGGATGCCCCAGTGCACCGTGACCGGTGCGCCGTTCCAGATCGGACAGCTTTCACCGGCGGCACTGTCGCAGACCGTGATGACGATGTCGAAGGACGGAGCGCCCTGGCCGCTGAACCGGTCCCAGGACTTCGATTCGAGCCCCGCCGTCGGGTGTCCCTCGCGCTCGAGCTTCTCGATTGCACCAGGGTTCACCTTGCCCGCAGGCTGGCTGCCGGCACTCCACGCGCGGAGGTCGGGGGCGCCGATCTGGTTGATCAGGACCTCGCCGAGAATGCTGCGCGCCGAGTTGCCGGTACAGAGTATGAGAATGTCAACGGTCATCAGGGCCGCGAAATGTCGACGGCTTCGATGACGGCCGTATCCACGGTATCGACGGCGATCAAGTCGACAATGCTTCCGTTCGTCAAATCCGCCGGGAAAGCCGGTGAGATGACGTCGCGGGTATTGGCTTCGGTGAGATAGAGGTCGTAGCTTCCCGCCAGCAGCTCGACGATCGGGGATATCGCTCCGGAGCCTATCCCGGCGAGGATACGGAAGTCCTCGGCGGTGACCTCGGCACCTCGCTCGACCAGGTAGACGTCGAAAAAGTCGTAGTTCACCGAGCCGCTGAAGATGCGGAGCTTGGCGCTCGTCGAATGTGGCGCCCGGTCCGGGGTGATGCGCGCGGCAAAC
>JANQGP010000077.1 GCA_028277265.1 Woeseiaceae bacterium
CCTTCACTCCTCCTGAACAATCGTGAATAATGCTTATATGACGCCAACGGCCTCCAAATTAGGATAAGACCATGCTGAGCAAGCAGCTGATGACCACGCATGACGTGGCCGATCTCCTGCAGGTCACTGAAACCACGGTTCGATCCTGGATTCATCACGGTGAACTGCGGGCGATAAAACTGGGGCGTGAGTTCCGCGTCGCGGTGAAGGACCTCGAGTTTTTCGTGAACGCACACGCCACACAGCCACCACCCCCTGAAACGGACGGCAAGAACAGCTGAGCGACAGGGACCGCGGCTGAGCGCGGAATTCCGCCCTTTCCAGATGTTGGCGATGGAGGGCGGACGTGACAAACCAAGCGGCATGGCACGAGACAAGCAGCGAGCCTCGCGCATGGCATGCACTTTCTTCGGCGGATGTCCTGGCTGCACAACAAAGCGGCCAGGCGGGGCTTTCCGAATCCGAGGCGCGAGAACGGCTTTCGCAGGTTGGGGCCAATCGGCTCCCGCCGGCAAAACGGCGCGGCCTCCTGCTGAGGTTCCTCGCGCAATTTCACGACGTGCTGATCTATGTCTTGCTCGGCGCTGCGGCGCTGACCGCACTCCTGGAGCACTGGGTGGATACGCAGGTCATACTCGCCGTCGTCCTGATCAACTCGATCATCGGTGTTGTGCAGGAAGGAAAGGCCGAGAAAGCGCTGGATGCCATTCGCGACATGCTGGCGCCCAGAGCCACCGTCATCCGCGACGGCCGCCGCGTATCCGTGGCAGGCGATGAGCTTGTCCCCGGGGACCTCGTGGTGCTGGAGGCGGGCGAGCGAGTGCCGGCCGATGTTCGACTCATCGAGGCAAAGAGCCTCAAAGTCGAGGAAGCCATACTCACAGGCGAATCCGTCCCGGTAGAGAAGTCCACGGGTCCCGTTGGCGAATCCGTGCCAATCGGCGACCGAACGTCGATGGCGTTTAGCGGCACCTTCGCCACCTACGGCCACGGCAAGGGCGTTGTCGTTGCTACCGCCACGAACACGGCCATTGGCCGCATCAGCGGCATGCTATCGGAAGTGACCACGCTGCAGACCCCGCTGACGCGCCAGATGGCCGTATTCGCCAAATGGCTGACGGGGTTCATCCTGGGCCTCGCCGTACTGGTGCTCGGGTTCGGGCTCCTGGTTCGCAATCAACCCTTCAGTGAGATCTTCATGGCCGTAGTCGGCCTGACCGTGGCGGCGATTCCGGAAGGACTTCCGGCGATCCTGACGATCACGTTGGCGATCGGCGTGCGCGGAATGGCGAGTCGGAACGCGATTGTACGGCGGCTTCCGGCCATCGAGACTCTCGGATCGATCTCGGTGATCTGTTCCGACAAAACGGGAACGTTTACACGCAACGAGATGACGGTCGGGTCAGTAGCGACCGCCAGGCAGCTCTTCGAGGTGAGCGGCGTTGGCTATGCGCCGCATGGCGAGTTTTCGCTGGACGGGCAGAACATTGAAGTCGATGAGTATCCGCTGCTCGCGGAGATGTCCTGCGCGGTGCTGATGTGCAGCGATGCCAACCTCCGCGAAGTCGACGGTGAGTGGCTCATTGACGGCGATCCAATGGAAGGTGCCTTGGTCAGCCTGGCCCGCAAAGCCGGGAACGATCCCGATACAGAGTCCCGACGCTATCCGCGCACCGATGTCATTCCCTTTGACGCCGAACATCGATTCATGGCAACGCTGCACCATGACCACGCCGGTAATGGCTTCATCTACGTCAAGGGCGCACCGGAACGAATCATTGAAATGTCCGCAAGACAGCGTGACGTTGATGGCGATACGTCGCTGGACACCGACTATTGGAGAGCCCAGGCGGACAAGCTTGCGGCTAACGGCCAGCGAGTGCTCGCCGTCGCGACGAGAACGACGCATGGCGCGCACACGGTACTTTCGTTCGACGACGTCGAGAGCGGACTGACCTTCCTTGGCCTTATCGGTTTGATAGACCCGCCGCGTGAAGAGGCAATCGCTGCGGTCGCCGAGTGTCAGGCCGCGGGGATTCGCGTCAAGATGATCACCGGGGATCATGCCGGCACGGCGGTGGCCATCGCCCGCCAGCTCGGGCTGGAGAATCCTGAATCGATCCTGACGGGATCGGAGCTCGATTCACTCGATGACGCGGAACTGCAAAAGTGTGTCCGGGAGACGGCAGTATTCGCACGCACCAGTCCCGCACATAAACTGCGTCTCGTCATGGCGCTGCAAGCGGAGGGAGCTGTCGTTGCCATGACCGGTGACGGCGTCAACGATGCGCCCGCACTCAAACGAGCCGACGTCGGCATTGCAATGGGTCAAAAAGGCAGTGAGGCCGCCAAGGAAGCATCCGAAATGGTGCTTGCCGATGACAACTTTGCGACGATCGCCGAGGCGGTGCGTGCGGGTCGTACCGTCTACGACAACCTGAAGAAAGCGATCCTGTTTATTCTCCCGACGAACGGTGGCGAAGCACTGGTTCTGATCGCGGCGATTCTTTTGGGTCTGACGCTGCCTATCACAGCCGTGCAGATACTCTGGGTCAACATGGTCACGGCAGTGACCTTAGCGCTTGCGCTGGCCTTTGAACCCACCGAGCCCGACGTCATGCGCCGGCCGCCGCGTGCGGCGCGAGAACCGATCCTGTCGGGACTGCTGATCTGGCGCGTCGTTTTTGTCTCGACGCTCTTTCTGGTGGTGCTGTTCGCCAAATTCGCGCTCGCCCAAGCGCAAGGCGCGACCATTGAAGAGGCGCGAACGATCGTTGTAAACACGCTCGTTGTACTAGAGATCTTCTATCTCTTCAGTGTCCGCTACCTCGAGACGACGTCGATTACCTGGCGCGGTTTGTCGAGTACGCCGGCCGTACTTCTGGCGGTCGGCATCGTTACGCTGCTGCAATTCCTGTTTACTTACGCCCCTTTCATGGAGGCATTCTTCGAAACCCGACCACTCAGCGTCGGTCAGGGAGCTCAGATTGTGGCCATCGGCGTGGTCGTATTGCTGATTCTCGAGCTCGAGAAGTGGCTCTACTTGCGCTTTGCGCGCTGGAGATCAGATCAGCGAGAAACTGGTGCTAACGAAAAACGTCAGCATTGATGCTTTTGTAACGGAGGAAAACATGGGAAAAGAAACAAAACTGTTCAAGAACGAGGAACGGAAGAACAGAGCGGATGTAAGCAGTTTTCTTCATCGGCTTGCCGATAAGCTTGCGGACGGAAGAGTGGTACTGAGTCAAGGTGCTGAAAAGCTTGTATTGCGAGTCCCTCAGAATGTGATCCTGGAAGTACAGGTAGAAGATGAGGAAAAGCGCACCAAAGGAACCCAGCACAGCCTGGAGGTTGAAATCAAGTGGTTTGATAACGACGAGCGAGGTGGACCACTCGAACTGAAGTAAACGGAAAAAATGTGGCGCCTCGAAGCTTCGGAAGTCGCACGAGTTCTGCGACTTCCCTATCCCGAAACTGATCGCGCCTGCATGCCGGCTTGCCTACTCCTTCGATGCCGAGGTACTTTCGACGGTCGTCGGAAGCGCGCGGAACACAATTGTATCGAGCAGGCTATGAGCGATCGCCATGAACTTCGCACCGTACGCAACGCAAAGTCGCGGCTTGACGCGCTGGCGTCCGCCCTGCCGCGGATCGAAACCGACAGGCTGGTCTTGCGTGGCCCGCGCCTTGGCGACTGGCCGTTTTTGGAGCCGATATGGACCAGCGAACGCAGCCGGTTCATTGGTGGTCCGATGAGCCCCGGGGACGCGTGGCTCGATTTTTCCCAGTGCGTGGCAAGCTGGATTCTGCGCGGATTCGGGTGGCTTACGGTGGCGGCGATATCCGACGACGAAGTGCTAGGGCTGGTCGGAATCTCACATGAATACGGCGATCCCGAACCGGAACTCGGCTGGCTTCTGACCGAGGCGGCCGAGGGGAACGGCTACGCGCTGGAGGCGGCACGAGCGTTGCTGCCGCTGGCGCAGGAGATATTCGGGGCCGGTAACTTCGTCAGCTATATCGACCGACGTAACGTCCGCTCAATCCGGCTGGCCGAGAAACTCGGCGCGACGCCGGATGGTACATCGCACCCGCTTGACGGCAACGTGATGGTTTACCGACACGGGGACGTGCATTGAGCTGGAAGGTTGGAAGGATCAGCGTGGAAGGCGACGAAGACCCCGCGCTTTTCGAGGCGCGCCGCTTCGAGGGCTCATCGTTCGAGGACGGCTGCTAGAGCATCTACCAATGCAGGCAACCGGGGTGCCTTGCATGATGTTCCACCCTGTCGGTCACTACCTGTATCGACTACGTCGAAGTTCGACGGCGGTTTCGACCTGCGCATCCCAGGACACAGAGTGTCAACCGGCTTCACGTGCGCCACATCACGATCCGTTGCAAACCACCTGTTGTATAAATCGTCAGCGGCCATGCGCCGCATCTGTTCCGCGCAAAGGAAAGAGATGAAACGCAACGATCACGATCCAATAGCACCGCAATCCGGGCAAATGAAGAACCTGGTTTCAACGCTCGCCGCCGTTGGCGGGGTTCTGGCCGCAAATTCGGGTATAGCGGCTCAACTCGGCAACATCGAGGTTCAATCGGCTCTCGGTGAGTCGCTGCGCGCGAGTATTGCCTACGAACTGCACGCTGGGGAAGAACTCATGGACCACTGCGTGTCGCTCCGGCTCGGAAACCCGGATGCGCACCTGCCTGCATTGACTCACGCGCAGATCAGCGTCACCAACAACACCATCGTGCTGCATGGCACCAGCCCGATACGAGAACCGCTGATGACAGTTGGGGTAGTTGTCGACTGCCCGTTCACACCCTACATCAGTCGTGAGTACACGTTGTTTATCGACCCCCCGAAAGACGAACGGACGCGGGTTGCGGACTTACCGGGATCAGTGTCTGAATCCGGTGCTGGCGCAAGCCCGTACACAGCGGTGCCGTCCGGAAATGATCGTCACGCAGCGGCAGACCCCATACGTCAGGGTTCGCGATACCGAGTACATTGGGGCGATACGCTGTCAGAGATCTCGGAACGGCTCGAAGATCGCAAGATCTCTCTTTGGTCAGCGGTCGATGCCATCTTCAAAGCCAACCCTGGTGCTTTCGTCGATTCAGATCCGAACAAATTGATGGCCGGTAGTTGGCTCGTTATTCCGGAACTCCCGGGATACACGCCGGCCTCTGAAAGCGCGCCCGTGACAAAGCCTCTCGACGTGGCGTATTCCCGCGACATCCCGGTGTCGACAGACAACCCGGCGACGACAGACACCCCGGTGACGAAAACTGAACTGAGCGCACTCCACACAACAACGCCGCATTCTGACGACCTGCAGCAAACTAGCAATGCGTCGGACAGCCCTGTGCCTCACGAGAACGCAGAGGAAGTCGTCAACGAGAGAAGTAACCGGGGCGCCGCTTGGTTGGTCGTCGGCGGCATCGTCCTCGTCATCGGGCTGCTTTTCGGCCGGCGATCTCGTGGCCGCCGCGTGTCAAAACCGGTCGCCGTCGAATCAGAATCCCCTGCGTACCTTGATAGCGCTGACCGGGCGCTCGAGTCGGATATGGATTACATGATCGACACGGACTACGGACTTATCGAAAGTGAGGGACCAGACGACGATAGCACGTTGATTGACGACCAACTGCTCAAAGCCGGCCTCATTGAGGCGACCGATTTCCACGCGGATGCAGAAGCTGGCGACTCGAACGAAATGATGTGGGGGCTCGAGCTGCCTGGCAATGATGATGGATCATCCACTACAGGAGCAGCCGAGTATCCGGATCCTGAGGACGATCAGGACACAATCGCTGTCGATATTATCCATCCGAAATCGGACGACGATGGCTCCACGATCTCCGAGATACAGGATCACGACCTCCTCGAACAGGACTACGAGGATGAACTCACCGCCACACAAGCCCTCAATAAGCAGCTGGAGCAGGCTGCAGCAGCGTTGGAAGAGGAATGCGCCGAGTTCGTCGAGCCCGAGGAAACGACGTCCGGCCACGGCGGCGATCCTACGTTAACGCAGCTGCCGCGCGTCTCCGCGCGGCAGCTCGCTCCGGGCATTCCTGCGCAAAACGATGACGTCGTCGACTGTGAACCTGACTCTTACCGGCAACGAAAACGCCGCTGAACCAGTATCCGAAAGGCGAATTCCCGCCGCCGCGTTACGACGAATCCTATCGCAAGCGAAAGACGACGCGGCTTCGTCGCGGCAACTATTGGTGAACAAAAAGCAACACTCTGTAGCTTCAACGGCGCGAGAGCGAATGAGCGTCATCTCCCGGTCACCACATTGTAGAATGGCAACGGTCCGTTTCCGTCCGACAAGAGAAGACTACCTGTACGACGGTGAGCAAAGATCCGACTACGAATGGTTCAATACTGTCGCTGGTTAGGAAAGAGTGCGGGGAAATAACGCGTTTACTGAACCAGTGGCGCAACGGTGATGCAGCCGTGCTGGAGCAGATACTGCCAGCTCTCTACGACGAGCTGCACAAAGTCGCATACGGTCAGATGCGAAAACAACCGGCGAATCATACTCTGCAGGCCACCGCCTTGATCAATGAAGCTTTCTGCCGTCTCGGCGATATCAAGACCGAGCTCAACGACAGAGGTCACTTCATCAATATCGTCGCCAACGTGATGCGGCAGATCCTCGTGGATCATGCGCGTGCGAAGTACAGCAGGAAGCGGGGCAGCGACGTGAGTTTCGTATCCGTGGACGACGTCGACGTACCACACGAAGATGCATCAGTTGATGTTCTCGCACTCGAGTCCGTGCTAACGTCGCTCGAGGAGAAAGACCCGCGCAAGACCCGAATCGCCGAACTGTATTACTTTTGCGGTACGACCTACGCCGAGACAGCGCAGATACTGGATGTTTCCGAGGCCACTGTGCACCGCGAGCTACGGATGCTCAGGGCCCTGCTTAGCCTCAAACTCAAAGCCAACCGCTAAACAGGCAGTATTGGTTCACATTTCCTAACACGCCGGAATAGACCCATTCGCGGTGATTCGTTGCCAGAGTGGGTTTCGTTCAAGACGCTGCGTCGTTCTGCCGGCTCGATTCGGACATCGCGGTCCAGACCTCCAGCGCTTTCGGCACATCCGTCGCGGGAACAGGCGGGGACACGTAGAAGCCCTGAATCAGGTCACACTCGAATTCTTCCAGGTATTCCAATTCTTCGCTGGTTTCTACGCCCACCACGCAGCCCTCGATTTTCAGCTCCTGTACCAATTGAATCAACCTGCGCAAGACGACTGCCGCTCCGCATTCACGTGTGATATCGGCGGTTATGCGGCGATCCAGCTTCGCCTCATTCACCGGAAGCACGTACAGACTTTGCAGCGCGGACATGTCGCCGCCGAGACCATCCAGCGAGAGACTAATGCCCTTCAACCTGAGCCGGGTGAGAATGTCAACGCCATCGCGTGAACACGCCAGCTCCATCGCGTCAGTCAGCTCGAGAGTGAGTAGTGTCGGATCGACATTGTATTCACCCAGCAAACCGGCGAGACGATCGGGAAAACCCGTGTCACTGATCAGTGCGGCAGGAATGTTCACGCGCAGGCCGAGGTGCAGTCCTGAACACTGCCACTGTTGGAGTTGCGCGGCTCCACGCTGCAGCACGTAATCAGTGAGATTGCGCATAATCGTTTCCCGCGCCGGGCCGAGCGTTGGAAGAAACTGATCCGGCGTAACAACCCCTAAATCGGGATGTATCCACCGAGGCAGTGCCTCTACGGACTCAGCGTGCCATGAACGCGGCCCGAGGCGCCGGACAACGGGCTGATACCGAAGCGTCACGTTTTCATCGTGAATCGCGGTACGGAAATCCCCAGGCACCGGTTTTCCGGTAATGTCGCGTAATGACCGCAGTCTCGCTACCAGCGACTCCGAATCGAATGGTTTCGTCACCGACCCGAGAATGTTGAGATCGGCCTTTTGCCCGAAACGTTCGGCGCTTATGATAGTACGCGTGTCCACACCGCTGATCAGCAAGATTCCCGCGGTACACCCGCGGGCAGCCAGGCTTCGCAAGACCTCGATGCCGTCCGCTCCGGGCATTCGCAGGTCCAAAGTGATCATGCTCGGATGTTGTTGGGCTACGGCGAAGTTGAATGCGTCGACATCGGTCGTGACAGCCGCCTCGAAGCCCGCCAGTCGGCCCAACTCGCCGATGAGTTCCGCGGTTTCCGCACAATCGTCCAACACGAGCAACGTATCGGTGGCTGCGCCTGACGCCGTCACAGCTCGTCCTCCATCGCTTCGCGCATTGCTCTGGCCAGCGCGGGAACGGTGACGGGACGGCGAAGACAGGCATTGGCATCGGGTGCAACGTGATCGAATTCGTCAGTATGGTCCACTATCGCGATCTGCCGGATGGCGGGATTGATGCTTCGCAGTCTCGTCAACCAACGTGTGTCGGACGCCATATCGCAGGCAGACCGGTCGCATATGACCAGAGCGAGATCGCGTTGCACAAGCGAGACTTCCAGAGCCTCCCTCCGGCCGTCAACCTTGACGACGGAATAGCCCACGGCATCCAGCAGCCCTTTGACGGTATTGCCGACGTCCGAATCCCACATGGCAACCAGCACTTTTTCCGAGCCATGCGGCAACGTAGACAGCGGCGGCGTCATGGACGCAGTCACGTTCAGCTCCTGAGCGCAGCGAGGCAACCATAGCTCCGCCCTTACGCCTTCACCTTCTTCGCTCTCGATCCTCATCACGCCACCCGTTTGCGCAACGAATCTCCGTACCATCGTGAGGCCGAGTCCATGGCTTCGTTTCGAGTGCACACCGCACGAGGCGGGATCGACATACTGTGAAAGTATGTGAGAAGGAACACCGGGACCATTGTCCGATACGCGAATTCGTACAAACTCGCCGACCGGCAGGTCTTCTGTTTTGCGCGCGTTGACTACGTTATTGACGCAAATATCTATTCGGCCGCCTTCTGCCGTGGCTCGATCGGCATTGAGGACCAGGTTGATGACGGCGCTCTCAAGCTGGGCTGCGCTGGCCTCCACATACCACGGATCGGAATCCGCGGTCGTTGTCAGGGAATGCCTGGATCCAACCGTGCGTCGTAACAGCGCTTCTATTGCCACCACGTGTCTGGCCGGGCGTATCACTGTTGGCCCGGCTTTAGGCACGTGCCGCGACGTCAGGAGCTCTTGAATCAGAGCACTGGCATGATCCGCCGCATGACGCGCATCGCAGCACTTGTGAAACACGGTTTCGTCGTCGCGCACTGCCTCCGTAAGCAAGAACAGATTCCCGGACAACACAGTAAGAAAATTGTTGACATCGTGAAGCACACCGCTTGTGGCACCAACGACTGCCTCCAGCCGGCCCACTCGTGCCAGTGCAGCGTCGAGTAAGCTCTCCAACGACAGCACGTCCTGACCGGCCAGTGCAGGTGTTGTTTCGCGGTCCGTGTTATGCGCCGATTTCATCGGCGTTGCGCTTGCTTCATTGCAGTTCCCTCCGTAACCGGTGCAGTCGTTTCTGAATACTCGCAGCTTGATTTGTTGGCTGCGCGGAATCCGGAACTGTTACCCAGTGACCAGGGAAACTCTGTGTCGCTCGAAACGCACAACAGAACAATGAGGGCATTTCGGCCCGGATTTCGAAGAAAGTAATGAGCGATAACATTTTCTGGTCAATTCTGCTCTGTAAGGGAGCTTGAACAGAAGGAGGTATATTGCAGTGGAGGAGCAGCGATATTAATGCCTCCGACATACAGGTATTCAGCCGGGTCGCGCAGACGGCGAACTTTTCCGAGGCTGCGGAACAGCTCGGTCTGACGCGGTCCGCTATCAGCAAGTGCGTTTCTCGCCTGGAGAGTCGCTTGGGCGTCGTACTTATCAACCGATCGACCCGCACGTCCAGCCTCACGGACGCGGGCCGTCGATTCTACGAGTACGCGAAACAGATCGACGAATCGGTGGAGAAGGCAATCGCAGCCGTCAGCGGCGGCGATCAGGACGTCGTCGGGAATCTCACGGTGAGCCTTCCGACCAGCCTCGGGGCGGCGTTGACGCCACTACTCGTCGACGATTTCTCGAGAAAGTGGCCGAGACTCACGCTTAATCTGCAATTCAACGACCGTCAACTCGATCTGATCGGTCGGAGCGTTGATGCAGCAATTTGGGTGTCCAAGCGCCTGAACGACTCGAATCTCCTGTCGAAGCGACTCGGAACGACGCGCAGTATCCTTGCCGCTTCGCCCGGCTACCTCGCGAAGTACGGCACACCCAAGACGATTGACGATCTCAAGGATCATCGCTGTCTCGATTTGGGCAGGCCGGGCCAGTCTCGCGTTGTGTGGCGCCTTCACAGTGCCGAAGGGCTCGTGGAAACACCAGTGGAGTGCGTCCTGAACTCGAACACCGATTTGCCGTTGATTCTGGCCGCTTGCATGGGCGAGGGGATTCTGTTCACCCAGGAAATCCTCGTCGGCTGTGAACTGCGTAAGGGCCGCTTGCAGGTGGTGCTGCCGAACTATCCTCAGCCGATGGACTGGGGAGTCTACGGTGTTTATCCCAATCACGGCCCACCCGCCAAGGTGCGCGCCTTCATCGACTTCGTGGAACAGCATCTCCAGGATCTGGAAACGATTGATCGCTGGTCACACTTCGACCGGTTGGACGATAAGGCACGAAAGATCAGAACCTAGCGGCGGCGCATCGACCTTCGAACTTCGCACTATGCGACGTCTCGGTTTTTCGGTTTAGCGGGATGCTCGTTGTCGTCTTCACGACGCCATATCTTCAGCTGTGCAGGAGCCTCTATGGCGAGCTTCACCTGATTCTTGCCTGCATCCAACACTCGAACTTCTATGCATCCGCCGGCAAACAGGTCTTCAATTGTCAAGGATCGGTCGGTGCCCTCGGCCGGCTCGATCGAAAAGAACTCGTTTACCCTACGTTTGATTATCAGCATGAAGGTGTGATCGGCAGCGTAATTGCCAGGTCGCCAGGTTTGCCCATTCGATTTCGCCGGTTTGCCGCAGCTTCGCATTTCAATGATGCATAGCAGGCTGACGGACCAGCAAGGAAACACTGTGTAGATTGAACGGCCTTGGCGGTCAGCGACCACTCGAAGCTGCTAGCATTTTCGAGATCCAAGTGCTGTAAGTAACACAATCATGGTTTGAATACGGTGCCGGAAGACTACGCATACGCAAGACACTTGATGGGAGCGGCGATCGCTCAATTGGCCCTGCAACCCACTCTCCATGAAGGGTTGTTCGTTGCGTGCATCGACTACTTGATCTGGCTCGATGCGTCCCGGGACCTGCCGGACCCACTCGGCGAGGACTTCAGAAAGTGGCGTTCCGATCTACTTCCGGAATCCCAGGGTGCCGAGGCATACGATTTTGTGCTCTCTGCCGTTAGACACCTCGACTCCCGGCACGTTGTCGCCAAGGTGCACGGGCTGCAAACCCTATTGAGGGCACTGCGCGCGTACGCAGACGTGCCGAGCGGTCGCGAGACTTTTCCCCCGTTCGTGATATCTTCGTGAGTGCGATACGCACGCCGCGATTCTAGTTCGCCATCCATCCAATCCAGCTCTGCGAAACGGGTCACGTCGCACTCTTCGAGGAGTCAAGGTCGACAATGCCTCCCGCCGGGAATTCTGAATGAGCATGATTCGCTTTTATGAGCGCTGGGCAGAGCTCGACGCCCTTTTCGGAAAAGCTGTCGAGCTTCCCGCCGACGAAGTTGATACATTTTGCCGATCAGAGTGTGGCGCCGACGATGAACTCCACGACCTGCTGCGAGAACTCGTGGCTTCCGCCGAGGGGTCCGATGAGACCGTTGTGAGTTCCATTTCGAAAGTTGCGCGAGACATTGTCAGCGTTCCAGTACTCACCGGGCAGCGGATCGGCGCATACCTGTTGCGAGATCTGATCGGTCGGGGCGGGATGGGCGATGTTTATATTGCATCACGCGCCGATGGTGCGTTCGAGAAGAAGGTAGCTATCAAGGTCGTTCACAGCAAGCGGGTAGCTGACCGACTTGCAACACAGTTTCGGCAAGAGCGAAAAGTTCTGGCGAGTCTTCGGCACCCGTCGATTCCGGCGCTGATCGATGCCGGCCAACTCGAGGATGGGCGGCTGTACTTTATCAGTGACTACATCGATGGCATTCCGATCAGCGATTACTGCGACACCCGACAGCGTTCGACGGAAGGCAGACTTGCGTTGCTCGAACGTGTCGGCGAAGCGTTGCAGCACGCGCACAACAATCTGGTGCTGCATCTGGATATCAAGCCCGAAAACGTACTCGTGCAGGAGGACGGAACGCCGTGCCTGCTCGATTTCGGCATTGCCCGGCTCATGGGCGAGGAGGCGCAAGACTATCGAGGGTTCACACCGGGGTATGCCAGCCCGGAGCAGATTCTCGGCGATCGCGTCACCGCCGCAAGTGACGTATTCTCGCTGGGCGCGCTGATGGTCCGCATGCTTACCGGGAAACCGCCATTTCGCACCGCGCGGTTCGCACCATCGGAAACCATCCTGGCCGATCGCAAGCAGTTCGCACAACGAGACTCCGGGCCGGATGAACTGACAGGTCTTGATCCTGACATCAGGGCCATCGCATTGAAGGCGCTCAGCGAAAACCCGGCTGACCGCTACGCCAACGTCGAGTCGTTCTTGCGGGATATAAAGCGATATCGCCTCGGCTTCCCCGTGTCCGCGCGTCCGAAAACGTTCGCCTATTGGTTCGGCAAGTACGTCCGTCGCCACCGGCTGGCGATGGCCGCCGTGGCGGCGATCGTGACGATGCTGGCCGTGTTCGCGGTGCGTGAATCCGATCTAAGACATCAGGCGCAAGAGGCGTCCACCGTAGCTGCAATGGAGGCGGAGACTGCACGCCAGGTTTCCGACTTCATGATCGAGCTATTCGAGATATCCAACCCGGGCGAGGCTCGCGGCAATACCGTAACGGCTCGCGAACTATTGGATGGCGGTGCGGCCGGGATCAAAGAGAAGCTGGGCGACCAGCCGTTGGTTCAGACGCGGCTGATGCGCGTCATGGGTGCTGTCTATGGCCATTTGGGCCTGTACCCGGAAGCCGAATCGCTGCTCGATGACGCGCTTGCATTACGTGACGCCGCGCTGGAAGAGGATGACGCTGAGCTGGGTCGCTTGCTGACGGAGATCGGCATCATGCGCTTGCGGCAAAACAAACTCGACGAAGCCGCGGAGGTTCTGTTCCGAGGCTTCGAGGTGCGACAGCGACAATTCGGTGAACGACACGACGCGATCGCCCACAGCCTGACGTTCCTCGGCGTTTTGCATACGCTGCGGGGCGACTATGACGATGCCGAAGCGAGTCTGTTGCGCGCCGTATCCATATACGAGGAATCGTATGGATCCGACCACCCTGCACTGGCGGAGACCGTGGGCAACCTCGCTACCGCGTACTATCGAACCGGCCGGATCGAGGAGAGCATTGAACTCAACAAGCGGGCGATCAGCCTCCTGGAGATCGACAAAGGTCCAGACCATCCCGCGGTTGCGATGCGACTGGACAACCTGGGCAACGCCTACTACGGTGCCGGTCGTCATCAGGAAGCAGCCGAGCTCCTCCAAAGAGCCCTGGCCATCCGTGAAAACGTGCTTAGCCCGAAGCACCCCCTCGTTGCAAGCAACCTGGCCAATCTCGCCAACGTGTACTCCGCGCTCGGAGAGTACGAACGATCCGAGTCCATGTTGCTTCGCGCCCTCGCGATCCGGGAGGAGGTTCTGGGCCCGACACACTCGCACGTCATCAGCAATATCGGCAACCTCGGCGCGCTATACATTAATTGGAACCAGCTCGACAAGGCGGAAGACTTCCTGCTGCGCTCCGACGCGCTGAGAGCCGAGGTGTACGAGCCCGACCATCCCAGAATAGCGACCAGCAAGATCAATCTCGGCCTCTTGTACATCAAGCTCAACAAGCTGGGCGAGGCCGAGGCCGCGCTCACGGCTGCAAATGCGATCCTCGCGTCGAAAGTGACCGAAGATCACCTCTACCGGATTACCACCGACTGGAAGTTAGCCACGATTTACGCCGAGACCGGACGCATCGACGAGGCCAGGGGGCTATTCGAGAAAGTGCTACCGGTCTGGCAGGCACGACCGGACGAAAATTCGGATAAGGCCGATATGCTCGGGGATTACGAGGCATTCATTCGGGAACACGGTCGCGAGTGAAAAACCGCATTCGGCGAAACGAATTACTCGCTTTGGTACAGATCGGCGTTTATCCTCTCTATCACCTGTGCTGATGCACCAGTGGCGGGTCCGCTTCTGCGCCCTGCCCGTCGAGCCGGATTCCGGGAGTGCCCATGGATATCGTGGATGCGTTTCTAGCAGTCGCCAACGAAGACACGAAAGCCCTGCGATCCGTCCTGGCGGGTGGTGTCGGTCCCGACGATGCCCGTAACAGCATGGGACGATCGCTGCTTGGGCAGGCCGCGTGCGGCGGGAACGCCGATCTGGCGGACGTGCTCATCGAACATGGAGCGGATGTTGAATCCAGGGAGGAGCCCGGGCAGTGGACGGTAATGACGACGGCCGCCCTGTTCGGGCACGCGGCATTCTTGCAGCGGTTGCTTGATGCAGGCGCTGATCCCAACGCTCCTGCGACCCGCGCGGAATTGAGTGGATCCGGTGCGTTGCGCACGATGCCGGAGATCTTGTCCATCCTGAATCACAGTGGTGCGCATTACCTTAAGCCTCTCTACGACGAGGTGTTTGCCGAACCGCTGTTCAAGGCCGTCGAATCGGGCAAGCCCTCGAATGTGCAAGCTGCGCTGGACGGCGGCGCGAACCCGAATGCGCCGAACCCCGGAGGTATCACTCCGCTCAAGCTAGCCGCGAGTTTCGGTAACACTGAAGTTGGCGCAATCCTGATCGATGCAGGCGCCGAAATCGACGCTATCCCGTCACAAGGTGCGACCACGGCTCTCATGGATGCGGCAGCCGCCGGACATGTCGGTTTTGTCGAATTGCTGATTGACCGCGGGGCCGACGTGAATGCCGAAGTAACCGACGAGTTCCTGGAAACGTCGGATACCGTCCTGGATTTTCTCGCATTGAATCCGAAGAAGTGGCTCATGCCCGTTCAGGAAATGCTGGCCCGGCACGGCGCCGTGGCACGGGGCAAGACCGAGCCGTCCGCGCCACCGGCACGCAATGATCCCTCCGTTCGACTGCAGTCGGAAACCGGCGCGGCTCGCGGCGCGACACCCCGTGCGCGTGCGTCTACCCTGAGCCAGAACCTCGAGGTGTTGATCTTTCAAGGCATACCGGTCGGGTTTTTCTTTCGCTACGGACTGTCTCTCTGGCAAGAGGGCAGCGAATACGGCCTGCTGATTGTTGTCGCCGCATTCGTTGTGGGCGCCCTATTCGTCTTTCCCACGAGGCCGTTTTGGCAACCCGTGCTAGCCGTTGCCGTCGGCATCGGCCTTGCCGAGTTCGCGGGCGCTCTGACCGGCTGACCCCGGCTTCGTTTCGGTGGCGTCGGATGAGATAGCGTCCTCGATCGCCGAAGGCACATCCTTTAGAGCCTGTTCAAACTCGGACAGCAATCCCCGGACATAGAGCCCGCCAGCGACGTCTCGCCCCGGGTTGAGAATCGTAGCGCTCTTGTCGACGAGCCTCGTTCCGTCCGACCGATTTATCGTCAGGTGCCAACGCACACCTGCCTCATACTTTCCGTTCCCGGCTCGGTCAATCTCGACGAGTGGCTTCAGATGCAGGTCCGCCGTGAGGTCCCGGTCAGCTTCCTTCAAAGCGGCATAGAAAGGCTTCATCTGCTTGACGGATCCACGGCCTATTCGCGGTTCACCCTTGTTGCTCCAGTCGAGGCGTGCCGTTGACACACCAAGGTGTTGGCCAAGGCTCGATTCGAGCGCCTCGTCCGTCGCCAGAACCATCTTGTAGAAGCGGCGGACTATCGCGGGAGACTCGAATTCGGTGGCAATGGTCTTCAGTACTGCCGGAGGATAGGGCGCGAAGCCGCCCGGGTGTTGCAGAACTGACGCCGCCGGAAAGTCCTCGCCGAGCGGCCCCCAATTCAAGTCGGAAAAAGACGTTGCGACAAGCATCTTGTCGTCGGGCGTCAATGCCGCGTCCGCTAACTTATTGACGTTTGGTGATTTGATCTCCGGGTGCGTACCGCGCCATAGCCATTGGACGACGACGAGATGAATCAAAAAGAAATACCCGAACATCGCTGCTGCGGTTATCAGGGCGTTGCTCGGGCCGTTTTCGAAACCAATCCAGATAACGGCAATCAAGCCGGTTACGATACCGAATCCGGAGAGCAGGAAGCTCGTCGCACCCAAGAACACGATGATCGGAATGAAGACGACATACAGCCAGAAGGATGGCTCGACCAAGGTAGCGTTGAGCCCGGCCGCGGTAGCAATGCCAAACCCTACGAGCGCGAGCCACCCGGAAGCCAGGCGCCCGCCTGTCGGGCGGACGTTTTCGTCCTCTGTTTCTGCTTTG
>JANQGP010000210.1 GCA_028277265.1 Woeseiaceae bacterium
CTCGAGCGCCGCCAGCCGCGCGTCCGGGGTGTCACTTGGTCTGCTGATCGGCATCTCCGTAACGCGTTGAAGCACCTGCAAATCTATGCGAAGGTAACACAACCCTTTCAGATGCGGCCGTCTTGTTTTCCAAGCTCCTGATCATCGCTGGCCTCACGCTGGTCGCAGTCAATGCGTATGGACAGGAGCCGGCGTCGTGCAGCACGTCTCTCGACCGCCTGTCGGAGTCAACGCCATTAGTGAGCGCCGATCCGGCGTCGGACGCAATCACGCTGGAAGCCGGTGAACTCGAGGCACGCTTCGGTGCGGACCCCACGGCGTCGATGGGGGGCGGCGTGTTGCTCCGCCAGAGTGATCGGCTCGTCGGTGCCGATCGGGCGCGCTACGACCCGTCGAGTCGGTCGCTGTTGCTTGACGGCAGCGTGCGGTACGAGGACTCGAATACACAGGTCGCGGCAGCCGGCGCGGAGTTTTCGTACGACTTCGGACGTATCCGATTCGAAGGCGCGCGTTTCTCACTCGACGGGAGCAATGCACACGGCGCCGCTCAGGCGATCGAGATCAACGAACGCGGGCGACTTGAACTCGACGGCGTCAGTTATACGACCTGTCCGCCAGAGTCCAACGACTGGATTCTCGAGGCTCGCGACATCGACCTGGATACGCGCACCGGTGTGGGCACCGCCAAAGGGCTCAAGCTGCGCTTTCAGGGGGTGCCGATTCTGTATTCGCCGTACTTGTCGTTTCCCATTGGCGATGCCCGCAAGACCGGAATACTGACGCCGCAGATCGGCAGCACCCGGCGCAGCGGCACCGAGTTCATGGTGCCGTTCTATTGGAACATTGCGCCGAACTACGACATGACCGTCACCCCGCGCATTCTGACCGATCGCGGCTTGCAGCTGCAGACTGAGTTTCGTTACCTGACGCCGTCGATTTCCGGGAAGGCCGGGCTCGAGCACCTCGCCTCGGACAACGCATTCAACGACGCACGCACCAAGTTCGAGTGGCGGCACCGTACCGATTTCGACAACGGCTGGCGCAATCAGATCCGGTTCCACGAGGTCTCCGACAACCAGTATTTCGAAGACCTCGGCGGCAGCCTGAGCTCGTCGAGCACCACGCACCTCGACCGCAAGATCAGCTTCGAATGGCATGCGGACCATCTGTCGTTGTTCGGCCAGGTGCAGGACTATCAGACCATCGACGACGCCATCCTGCCGAACGACGAACCGTACCGCCGGATACCGCAGCTGCTCGCCAACGGTTACTGGCCCGATCAATGGCTCGGCATCGACGTCGCCGTCGAAGCCGAACTCGTCAACTTCGAGCGCGATGTGGGCGTAACCGGCTGGAGGCTCAACGTCGCACCGGAGGTCTCACGTCCGTTCGAAGGCGCAGGCTGGTTCGTCACGCCGGCGTTGGCCTACGACTTCACGCGCTATCAACTCGACGATATCGAGCCGGGCCAGTCCGAGGATGCGAGTCGCGCACTGCCGATCGGCAGCCTGGACGTTGGCGTCATCCTGGAGCGGACGATGGAACGCGGCGGCCGCAACCGGGTTCAGACCGTCGAACCGAGAATGCTGTGCGTGCACGTGCCCTATCGACAACAGGACGACATGCCGGTCTTCGATACGATCACTCCGGACCTGAACCTCGTGCAGCTGTTTCGCAAGAACCGTTATCTCGGCATCGATCGCCTGGCCGACACCGATCAGCTGAGCCTCGGCATCACGTCGCGTATTCTCGACGTCGAAACCGGCAAGGAACTCGTATCGGCGACCGTCGGCCAGACGCGATACCTGAGCACGAGCGGCGTCACGCTGCCGGGCGAGCCCCTGATTA
>JANQGP010000132.1 GCA_028277265.1 Woeseiaceae bacterium
CGAATATAGCGACTTCGGCGCGCATTGCCAGTGATGGTCACGATTGAAACCAGAACCGGTCTCGAAACGGTCCGTGACCGCGCGGACGACAGCCGGCACTGAAGAAAAAATAGGCGTAAAATAGTGGTATCGCGGCCTGCGCCACTTGCCGCGACGAGCTATTAGTCGAGGGCGCACCGGGAGCGGTGCTGAATTCTTCATGATCCCTGTCGATACCCGGCTCATCCTGAATGAGCGATTTCTCTCCTTCCCGTACGGGCAAAACACACCTGTGTCCGTGCTCGATGCAGCTTTCGAACTGGGCAAGAAGTCGGCATCCCTGGGTGTCGATGCCAATCCCTTCCTGCTGTCTCCGGCGCGGTCGTCGCGACACTCCTGGCACCAGCCTACCCGCGAATCCGTGCGCCACAGCGGAGCCGAAGCTGTTGCATGGTTGCGGGGCCACTACATCGCAAGCAGGACGGTGGCGTTGAAAGAGGCGGCCTGATCCAGGCCGGCAGCACTGCTCGAGTAGATCCCGGGCTACAGCGACAGCGAGCGAATCGAGCGTTTCAGCGTATCGGCCGAAGCAACCAAAGCCCGCCGCTCGTCATCGTTGAGCGGCACCGGGACACGTTCGCCGGCGCCATTGATACCGACCGCAACGGGTATGCTGAGACAGACGTCGCTGACCCCGTATTCCCCGTGGAGGCGCACGCTGATAGGAAGAACACTGCCCTGGTCTTCCTGGATGGTACGGGCAAGGTGAGCCAGAACGAGGCCGATCGCCCAGTTCGTGTAACCTTTGCGCTCGATAATCTCGTACGCCGCCGATCGAACCTTGAGAAAGGTCTCGTCGAGAAAACCCGGATCGTAGGGCTTGCCGAGAATCGTTTCGTGCCGCAACGGTGTCCCACCGATGTTTGCCCGGCTCCAGACCGCGAATTCCGAGTCGCCGTGCTCTCCGAGAATCATCGCGTGAACCGACCGCGGATCGACCTGGTAGTGCTCTGCGAGCAACGTCCGCAGCCTGGTCGTATCCAGCATCGTGCCGGTACCGATTACCCGCTCATCGGGCCGCTCCGAGAGCTCCTGCATTGCATACGTCAGGATATCGACCGGGTTCGAAGCAACAATCAGTATCGCCCTCGGTGCATGACGGTCCAACTGCTCGGCAATCTGCCTGAACACCGCAGCGTTCCGATTCAACAGCGAGATCCGATCCTCACCCGGCTTCTGGCTGACCCCGGCGGTGATAATCACTATCTGGGCACCTGACAAGTCCGGGTAATCACCGGCCCACACTCGGCGGCGACCGACGTATCCCTGGGCATGCATCAGGTCCATCGCCTCGCCTTCGGCACGCTTGCGATCGAGATCTATCAGCACGAGCTCTCTCGCGATGCGTTGTTGGAACAGGGCGGTGGCGGCAGCCATGCCAACCTGGCCGGCGCCGACGATCCCGATGGTGTGGCGGTGCAGCATACGATGGTACCTGGAATCCAGAATCAGTCGAGCGTCAGTTTCACGCCGGAATCGACGAAAGAGCGGAACCCGACCTCATCGGCAACCGCCTCGGCGATGCGCCGAACCGCTTCTTCGAGATCGGCGGCCGCGGTAGCAACCGAGATTCGAATGAAGTGCTGACCTTCGCTGTCCAGTGTGCCGAACGACCGGCGATCCATCGTCGCCACCTGGTAGTTGTGCAACAGGAACAGCTGGAACAGCGTCGCCGGACTGGAGTTTTTCCGCACGTCTTCAGGCAGCTTGTCGAACGCGTCCATGGCACCGAGGTTCTCGATCGCGCCCTCGATGTT
The DNA here is from genome assembly GCA_028277265.1 of Woeseiaceae bacterium. GTDB lineage: Bacteria > Pseudomonadota > Gammaproteobacteria > Steroidobacterales > Woeseiaceae > UBA1847. Next base: position 1,797 of record JANQGP010000132.1, read on the forward strand.
CGGGAACACATAGAACGCGCCGATCGGTTTCCGGCATCGAATGCCGTCGATTTCGTTGAGGCCGTCGACAACGACGTCACGCCGCCGCTGAAACGCATCGCACATTTCCCGGATGGCCGGATCGCTCAGCGGCGATTCCAGCGCCGTGACCGTACCGATCTGGTTGTACGGCGGGATACTGGCGACGTAGTTGATATTGAGGTTGCGGTGAACCTTGGCCTCCTCGACCGTCGGGTACACGGCCCAACCGACGCGCCCGCCGGTCCATGAATAGGTCTTGGAGACCGCGGACGCAATGATCGTCCGGCTCCCCATCCCGGGGACCGATGCGATCGAGTGGTTCTTTTCGCCGTCAAAGGCGATCGCCTCGTAAGCCTCGTCCGAGTACACGCGCACGTGGGGCGGTGTGTTCTCGAGAATCGACTCCGCCAGTGCCGCGATTTGCTCCCGGCTGGCAACACCGCCGGTAGGATTCGACGGGAAGTTCAGATAAATGAGCTTGGTGCGGTCCGTCAACAGCGGCTCCAGTTCCTCGGTCGTCAGCGAGAAACCCTGGTCTTCGCGCAGGTGAATCGGAACCGGTTTTGCGCCCACATAGGGAATGTACGACTCGTACAGCGGGTACCCGGGCGTCGGGTAGATGATCTCGTCACCCTCTTCGCAGTAGGATTGCTGGGCAAAGCCGATCGAAGGCCTCGCACCCGGATAGACAACCACGCGTTCCGGATCGATCTCGTCGAGACCGCGGTCCGCCGAGATTTTCCTGGCCAGCGCAGCGCGAAGCGCGGGCAGGCCCTGCGGATCGCAATAGGTCGTCTGGCCATCCCTGATGGCCCGAATGACCGACTCGGCGATATGGTCCGGCAACGGAAAGTCCGGTTGCCCGAGATTGGCGCGAATAACGCGTTCGCCTCTTGCCTCGACCTCGAGAATCCTCGAACCGAAACCGAAAGCTGCCTCGGTGCCCATGAGCTCGACACGCCTGGCGAATACGGGTTTCTGTTCAGCGGTAGCGGCTTCAACGGCTCTCATGACGTGACACCTTTTAGAGTACTTCGGGATTGACGGGGTTCGGTGGCCGCTGCCCTGTCAGGACGGCAGCGGCATTCTCGGCGGCCATCGTGCACATGCGAGTGCGCGTCTTTATCGAGGCGCTGCCAATGTGGGGCACGAGGACGATGTTCTCCAGCGCGAGCAGCCGAGGCTCGACGACCGGCTCGTTTTCGAAGACGTCGAGCCCCGCACTCGCGATCTTTCCTTGCTCGAGAGCGTCGGCCAATGCAGTTTCATCCACAACGGGCCCTCGCGACGTATTGACGAGCACGGCATTGGATTTCATCAGCGCAAACTCGTCCTTTCCGACGGCGTGCCGCGTGTGTCCGTTCAGAGGCACGTGGATCGACAGGAAATCGGATTCGCGGAAGAGCGTGTCGCGATCGACGTACTCGATGCCCCACTCTTCTTCCTTTTCACGCGTTGCACGTGCCGCGTCGTGGTAGATCACGCGCATGTCGAACCCGCTCGCGCGCCGCGCCATTCCCTGGCCGATGCGGCCTAGACCGAAGATACCGAGCGTATGACCGTGGATGTCGTGACCGGTCATCATGTCGATTTCCCATTGCTGCCACCGACCTGCGCGCAGGAACCGATCCGCCTCGGTAATCCGCCTCGCCGCGGCGACCATCAACGTGAATGCCAGGTCTGCCGTCGTGTCGGTCAGCACGCCGGGCGTGTTGGTCACGACAATGCCGCGCTCCGTCGCAGCCGGGATGTCGATGTTGTCGAATCCCACGGCAACGTTCGAGATCACCTCGAGATCGCTGCCGCTGTCCATGAACGCAGCGTCGATTCGGTCGGTGAGCTGACAGACTACGGCCCGTTTGCCGACTACGGCGGCCCGCAGGTCCTCTGGAGGAAGTCCCGTCGAGGAATCGTGGTACTGGACGTCGCCGACCGACTCGAGAATCTCGATTGCTTCGGGAAATACATGCCTGGATACGAGAACACCGGGTTTCATAAAGATGCCATTCCGTCAAATTGCGCCTACCGTACCCGCCTCGAAACACTCCGAAAATCGGGACAATTACCGATTCCTTTGCGCATGCGGACGCGTCGGCGGCCACGCGATTCGCTTGCCGACGACATGATCAGCCGCGCCGGGAAATCCTCGCACGGAGGTACGCGCTGGCCAGCAGGGCCGGAACGATCAACGATATGACGACCATGGGCACACTGGACTTGATTGCTTCTACGTCCATAGCATACACGGTAATGACGTCGGCGATGTCTGTCAGCAGCCTGACAACCAATACGACAAGAAGGCCCGTATGGGACCGCAGCAACAAGGCACCGAGCATCCCGATAATAATCGTTACGTTCCTCGTGACGTAAAGTTGTGTCACGTAGTTGAGTTCTGAAACTCCGGGGATGAAGTCCGCCGGGTTCATCGCTGTCCCAGCCGAGAAGAACGACACCAGCAAGATTTGTACGAACACGATCAACCAGACCCAGATCGGCAGAAATCCGTCAGCCGGCCCATTGTTCTTATTCATATCCGAGCTCCCTTGCACTGCCGTTTGATCGTCGGCTGCAGGCTAGTGGACGTCATCCTACCTCGAAACCGCCAGGCGCGCCGATTGCGACCCGAAAGGAAAGAAACCCGCGATTGGAACGACTTGCTGCCGGGCCAGCCAGATGGCATCTTGCGGTCCTGCGTTGCAGCAGTGCATCGAGGAGCGAAAAAGATGTCAGACCGCAGGTTCGAGCCCATGACCAAAGCTGAAGTCATCGCCGCGCAGCGCGAGTGGGCCAAGTACGTGACGGAGCAGGATATCGATCGGCTGCTGGAGCTCTATGACTTCGGATCACCGGACGAGCCCCTGCTTTTCAAGCCCACGTTGGCGGACGTTATTCGGCTCGATCGTGCCGGCGCACGAGCCTACTTCGTGGGCGGTGATCCGGACTACCCCCACGACCAGGGCTTTCTCAATCGAGGTTGGAAGCGGGTCGAATTCCAAAGCGCCGCGGGCCCGATCCTGAAAGCAGGGGGGCTTGGCTACAAGGATATGGGGCATTACACCTTCGTCGACAACGATGGGAACGCTACGCGCGCTGACTATACATTCGCTTACCACAAGCTCGATGGGCGCGTTCTCATCTCGTTGCACCACTCCTCACTGACCTGGCTGCCGCCGAAGGAGCCCTGACAAGAAAGCCGAGGCCGGGAATGGGCGCCTGTGTCGACTACTTATTGCCTGCCAACACGCATCGATTTACGGTCAACAAGTGTCGGGCGCCGGCGTCCCGAACCACCGGCTTGGCCTGATCTCGCCGTTCTACCTGGCCGTCAAGACGGAGGTATACCATGGCTTCCAACTACGAGACCTTCTGGGATAACGACCGCTTCGCGGTAGTCGGTAACAAGGGGAAGCAGAACTTCCCCATCCTGACGTATCGCGGCCTCAAGAAGCTCGGCAAAGCGGCGGTCTTCCCGGTTGACCCCTCAACGCCGGAGATCGAGGGCGACCCGGCCTATGCGACACTCGAAGACCTCCCTGCGAAGGTCGACGCCGTCGTCCTCGAGGTACCGAAAGAAGAGACGAAAGAGTGGGTGGGAAAAGTCGCGGACGCCGGTATCAAGGACGTCTGGATCCACATGGGCCGGGAAACACCCGAGGCTCTCGCACTGGCAAAGGACAAAGGGTTGAACGCCCGGACCGGGACGTGCGCGGTCATGTACGTCAAGCCGGAGGCGAGCTACCACTCGATTCA
>JANQGP010000153.1 GCA_028277265.1 Woeseiaceae bacterium
ATGGAGATGTTCGTCGACGCGTCGGAGTGGGTCATGGGGCCCAACGTTTACGGCATGGGGCTCTTCAGTGATGGCGGCATCTTTGCCACCAAGCCGTACGTTTGCGGCTCGAACTACCTCGTCAGGATGAGCGATTACGGCAAGGGACCCTGGTGCGACGTCGTCGACGGGCTCTACTGGCGTTTCATCGACCGGCATCGCTCCTATTTCGCCGGCAACCCGCGCCTGGCTTTGATGCCGCGCGCCCTCGATCGGCTGGGCGCAGAACGTCGAACACGCATCTTCAACGCAGCCGCCGACTTCCTGGAGCGCTTCACGTATCTACCGGCCTGACGACCACCCGGTTCGCGTAGAAAGCGATGAAACCGGCAATCTCGCTCACTTCATCGAAGGTGCGTGGGTAGTACCAGGCGATATCGATTCGCTTTCCATCGACTTCGGCGGCCCAGTAGGACGCATCGCCCTTGAATGGGCAGTGTGAACTGGTCTCGCTCGCGATGAGGTTCTCGGTGTGAACGTCGTCGGGCGGGAAATAGATAACCGGCGTAAGACTCGCTTCGGTGAGCAACAGGGCTCGATCACTTCGTGCGAGCTCGAGATCGCCGAGCATCGCGACCCAGGTTTTTCCGGCCGGGGATATGTCGATCCTGTGTTCCGGGCTTCTCTTCGCCGCCGCGGATGCGCCCAGGCTGCCGGTCACGCCGTGTTGCGCAGCCGTTCTGTGCGACAGCGCCTCGAGCAGTATTTCACTTTCGCCCAGTTGAGCGCCCACTTGCGGCGCCAGGTAAAGGTCCGCGCGCAGGCGGCGCAGATCTTGGAGGGCAAGTTCGACTTCTTGTGCACAGGCAGATTTGTCCGGGCTGGCTTAAGTTTGATGGTGCCTGAAAGGAACCGCCCCGAGGCGCCTACTGTGTAACAACTCGTATCAGTTTGCGTCGACGTCGCGCATGACGTGCCCGAACGGCAGCAGCGCGAGCGGCACGAGTTTCATGTGCTGAGCTGCGATCGGCAGGCCCACGACCGTGATCGCGAAGAGCAGCGCAAGAATCAGATGCATCACGGCCAGCTCGAGCCCGGGCAGGATGATCCAGATGACGTTCATGATGATCGCGACCGCGCCGCCCGGCGGTTCCGTGTCGACGACCTCGCGGCCGAACGGGGCAATAACGCCGCCCGCCAGCCGGAAGCACATGAGTCCGAACGGAATGCCGATGATCGTGATGCACAACAGCAAGCCGCCGAGCACATAGCCCAGGAAGATCAGGAAGCCGCCGAAGACGAAGAATATGAGATTGCCAAGCAGGGACATCGGAACCTGTTGACCTGGCGTCGGGCCAGGCCGACCCTGAGCATAACGGTTCATGTCGCTATGGGCGATACGCACTTTATCTGACAGAATTGAAAGCCAATCGGTACCGGAGCGGGTCCTTGAGTGCAGAACGGCGCAATGGCCGGACAAACATCATCCTGGCCTTCATTGCCCTGGTCGTCGTTGCGATCGTCGCCTTTGTGTCGCTGCAGGGCGAAGAGGAGACGATTTCGCTCGACGAAGTGCGCGCCGGGCTGGACGCGGCCCTCGCGAGCGAGCACGCGCCGATGCTCGGCGAACCGGATGCGAAAGTGCATATCGTCGAGTTTCTCGACCCGGCCTGTGAGACGTGTGCGGCGTTCTATCCGCTCGTCAAGAACTGGATGAACCAGCTGCCCGGCCAGATTCGTCTGTCCGTCCGGCACGTGCCGTTTCATAAGGGCGCGGATTACGCGGTGCAGGTGCTCGAGGCGAGCCGCAAGCAGGGCAAGTACTGGGAAACCCTCGAAACGCTGTTGGCCACACAGGCGCAATGGACCCGGAATCACATCGTCGTCCCGGAGATGATCGCTCCGGCGATTGCGAACGTGGGTCTGGATATGGAGCGGCTCGACGCCGACATGAACTCGGTCGACGTGATGCGCAACATGGAGCAGGACAGGAAGGACGCCGTCTTCCTGAAAATCAGCAAGACGCCGACCTATTTCGTCAATGGGCGTGCGCTGCCGAGTTTCGGTGCGCAGCAGCTTGCGGACCTGATTCGCGAGGAGCTAGGGAACTAGCAGCAAGCAGTTTTCTTACCAGTGGCCGGTCCCGGGTTCGCCCTTGAACGGCCCGCACACTTCCCGGGTTATCCATCCGCCGTAGAAATTGCCCGGCTGGGGGCGGACGCGTTCATTGTCGATGAAGCACTCGACGCGGCCCGGGTAGAACGCGAAAAAGCCACGAACCATCCCGAATCGCGCCCGGGGCCGCTCGTAAGACCATGCAACCGGCTGTTCGAGGTCCCCAGCCAGGGCCCAGTAAGATGCGGTGCCTTTCCACTCGCAAACGGTAGCACCGGCCAGCCGGACCAGCGCGCCCACGTCGACGTCCCCGGGAGGGATATAGAACGTCGGCGGACTCGCGGTTTCCGTGACCTTGTAACCGGCCACCGTTCTTGCAATGGCGACGTTATCGGAACGGACTTCGATGAGCCGGCTGTCCCGCCGAATCGCAGGCGGGCGCGGATAGTCCCATACGGATTCCTGCCCGGTTCCGGGGGCTTTCGCGAAATCGGGCCGCCCTGAACGCGCACCGATGAGGGTTCGTCGGAAAATGCCTGTTTTCATGACCACCGCATACTACGCGACGTTTTCGCCAGCACCGCGGATGGAAACAAATCGATACGAATTGGGCACCCGGCGCCCGCGCCGCTCGTTTTGGCCATGTTCAAAGGGCTTGTACACTGTATCGACAGGCGAACAAGGGGAGAGACCGATGCGAAACGCTTGCTCGATGACCGTGCCGATGGCGGAAGCCATGTTGCGCGGCAACCCGGACCGCGACCTGGACGAGTCGCACGAATTGCTCGAGCTGCGCGACGACATCCTGTCGGAGACCTGGGAGCTCGTCGCAGCGACCGACTGACCCGCAGGCGTGACCTACGACCAGACGCACTGGATTCCCGAGCAACGTCGGCAACCGTTGCCGACGTTCTACTATCACGCGCATTTCACGGAGATGCTCGACTTCGTTGCGAGCCGCTACGCGCACACGCTGCTCGACGAGCACATTCGCTTCATCGATGACTTTCGCGCCTTGTCCCGCGAGGCGCAGTGCCTGTACGTGCGACTGATCAATCGCAAGGGGCGCGTGTTCGGCCGGGACCGCCTGCGGTATCCGGAGCTGGGTGACCTCGCGCCCTGGCTCGACGAATTGAGGCGCGCGAGGTGGGTCGCCCCGCCGGAGGCCGGCGACTTCGATGTCGTGCTGAAGTTCCTGACACGTGCGGAGATCTACGCCGTCGCGTTGCCGCTGGTCCCCGGGATGAGCCGCTCGCTCCGGAAGGCGCAGCTCGTCGCATTCGTTCGCGACAACATCGACCCGCCGCTGTTCATGGCGGCGTTCGATTCAGACCGGGTCTTCGTGCAATTGCGTGCCGAGTCGGTCCGCTACCTGCTGTTCCTCTACTTCGGTCGCATCCGCGACAGCCTGTCCCGGTTTACGATGCGAGACCTCGGTCTCGTCAGGACGCAAGACCTGCAGGATACCTACGAACCGCGTTTCGGCGATCGCGACGAGGCGCTCGAGCATTTCTATTTCGCATCCCGCCTGCACAGCGCGTCCGACGGGGACGCCCTGGCCGAACTTCAGTGCGATGCGGGCGACTGGCCCGAGCCGAACTTTCCCGGCAGTGCGCGCTTGCGGGATCAGCTCGCATTCACCCTCGGGCGGGCCGCCGAGCGTGCCCGCGCGCCCGAAAAAGCGCTGTCGCTTTATGCGCGCGGCGAATCGGCCGAGTGCGGTGAGCGCATCGCGCGCCTGCTCCTCGCCACAGGGCAGCGCGACGAGGCGCGGAAATTCCTCGAGCGGTGCATCGACGATCCGCGCAGCGACGAGGAGCGACTGTTTGCCGAGGACATTTACGCACGCAAGTTCGGCAGGAAACGAACCTCCACTGCGACCGATGTGCTGCGCGCCGGGGAGTCGCTGGATCTCGACGAAAGCAGGAGCGGGGCGCCCGAACGCGCCGTTGTCGAACACTTCGAGGGACTTGGCCTCGCTGCGTACCGTACCGAGAATCTCGTGTGGCGGACGCTGTTTGGGTTGCTGTTCTGGGATGAGCTTTTCGTGGAGAACGACGCCTCGCTGCATTCGCCTTTCGAGTTTCTGCCGGCTGCCCTCGCCAATGGCCGGTTCTACGCCCGGAACCCCGAGCGCATCGAGGCGAAGCTCGCATTGCTGCGGGAGCCGGCTGCCGTCAAGCGCGAACTGCTGCGCGTCAGCACGCAGTACTACGGCACGCCGAATGGCGTGTTTCGCTGGCGCAGGGAGCTGAATGACGCCGTGTTCGCTCTCATCGATCACGGCGACTGCGACGCCCTGATCAGCAGCATTCGCCGGCTGTGCAGAGACTACCGGGAGTCGCGCTACGGATACCCCGACGTCATGGTGATCGATGAGGCGGGCGTTCGGTTTCTCGAGGTCAAGACGGAAGGCGATCAGCTCCGGCGCAACCAGCTCCTGAGGCTCGAGCAGCTGCGCGCCGACGGTTTTCGCGCCGACGTATTGCGGGTGCGCTGGATGCTGGACCCGGACCAGGCCTACGTCGCCGTCGACGTCGAAACGACGGGCGGCAAGGGTGAGAACCACCGCGTGACCGAGATCGGTGCGGTCAAGGTCCGCAACGGTGAGATCGTCGATCGCTTCCAGACGCTGCTGAATCCGCAGCGCACGATACCGCCGAACATCGTACGCCTGACCGGCATCACGCCGGCTATGGTCGAGGATGCGCCGTATTTCGCGGATATCGCCGATGACTTCGTGGAATTCATGGAGGACGCAATCTTCGTCGCCCACAACGTCGAGTTCGACTACGGTTTCATCTCACGCGAATTTGCGCGACTCGGCCGCAGCTTCCGCCACGCCAGGCTCTGCACCTGCAGTTCGATGCGCAAGCTCTTTCCGGGTCATCGCTCCTACAGCCTCGCGTCGCTATGTAGTCGATACGACATTCCGTTGCGGCAGCACCATCGCGCGCTATGCGATGCCGAGGCGGCCGCGGAGCTGTTGCTGCTGATCAACGAAAAGCGCCGGGCGGCTTGCGAGCGTTAGACGAACTTGTCCGGCCTGAGCACGCGAACATCGCTTTCGAAGATGATCATTGCGTAGTCGTCGTAATATGTCTGCCGCAATTTTTTCGCGATACGCTCGGCAACATCGTCGCTGCAAACGACTTCCACGCGGATGTTGCTGCTGGTGGACCACCCGGCATCGCGAACGCCACGACCGCCTTTGCCGCGCGCATTCGTGACCGTGTAACCTGCCGCACCCAAATCCTCGAGCGCCTCGCAGACGTCCTGTTCGAGAACCGTCTCGGTCACTATCGTTACGAGCTTGCGCGTGTCGTCGGGCATATCCTTAACCTCCCCCGCCGTGCAGCCAGTTGGCGATCGCGAAATACACGGGAATTCCGATGAAGATGTTGAACGGGAACGTAACGCCAAGCGACGCCGTCAGTGACAGCGACGGATTTGCCTCGGGCATGGCGATGCGAATGGCTGCCGGGGCCGCGATGTAGGACGCGCTGCCGGCCAGTACCGCGAGCAGTGTCGTGCCGCCGGCCGACAGCCCGATACCCAAGCCGACGAGAGCGCCGACCATCGCCATCGGGACCGGGACGAGAAGGCCGAACAGTGCGAGGAAAAGGCCGTTTTCGCGAATCGCCCTGGCCTGGCTTGCCGCGATCAGGCCCATTTCCAGCAGGAACAGCGCCAGCACGCCCTTGAACAGGTCGAAGAAGAACGGCTCGAGACTTGCGATGCCGACGGGTCCGGCGACCCAGCCGATCAGCAGGCCGCCCACGAGCAGCACGATGCTCTTGCCGAAGAAGATCTCGTGCATCAGTTTGCCCCATCGGCCGGTGGCCTGTTTGCGCCGCGCAAGCAGGATACCGACGACGATGGCAGGCACCTCGAGCAATACGAGGAACAGAGGCATCTGTGGATCGTATTCGACCTTGCGATCGGCGAGAAACGCGACGCCGACGGCGAACGTGGCAACGCTGACGGATCCGTAGTGTGCCGCCAGCGACCCGGCATCCGCTCGTCCGAGCCGGCCGAACACGCGAGCCGCGGGGTACAGCACGAACGGGAGCAGGAAACCAATGGCAAGGACTGCGAGCATCTGCGGCACGAGGCCGGCGAAAGGCGACCTGGCCAGTTCGACGCCGCCCTTGAGGCCGATCGTCAGCAACAACAACATGCTGAGCAGGTCGTAGATTGCCGGCGGCATGCGCAGGTCGGACTTTGCCAGCCCGGCCACGAGGCCCAGGGCAAAAAACCAGATGACGGGATCCATACTACCTCTTGTCTAGCGCAAGGTCCTGTCTATCGCAAGCTCTTGTTCAACGCAAGGCGCATGCGGCGAACTTCCTCGGTCAGTTCCTCGACCTGGCGCGCCAGCGCCAGACGCTCGTCGTGCGCGATTTCAGCCTGTTCCCGCACGCTGTCCTTGGTTTCGGCATGCAGGGACTGCATCGAATTGACCATCAGCGCGATGAACAGGTTCAGGACTGTGAAGGTCGTCGCAATGATGAACGGTACGAAGAACAACCAGGCGCTCGGGTAGACCTCCATGACCGGCCTGACAATCCCCATCGACCAGCTTTCGAGGGTCATGATCTGGAACAGACTGTACATCGAGGCGCCGATGTTGCCGAACAGATCCGGAAACGCGGCACCGAACAGCTTGGTCGCCATGACGGCCGCAACGTAGAAGATCAGTCCCAGTACGGCGACGATGGAGCCCATGCCGGGCAGCGCCCTGAACAATGCGCCGACGACGTTCCGCATCTGCGGAACTACCGATATCAGGCGTAACACTCGCATGATTCGCAGCGCTCGAAGCACTGACAGCGGCCCGGCCGTAGGGACCCACGCGATGGCTACGATGGCGAGGTCGAATACGTTCCACGCGTCAGCGAAGAACCGGCTGCGGTACAGCCAGAGCTTCAGACTGAGTTCGATCGTGAAAATCCAGAGTGCGGCCGAATCGATTGCGAGCAGGTAAGGCCCGGCGACCGCCATCGCCCGAGGCGACGTTTCGAGTCCAAGCGTTACCGCGTTTATAATGATGACCGCCGTGATCGTGAGGCTGAAGCCCCGCGATTCGACGATGCTGCGAAGAAGATCGACTGTTCGGGTAGGTGCCGGACGGGAGATTTCGGTCAACGATCCGGACCCTCCCGACCCAGTGAGTCGGCGACGAGCCGGCGAAGGGCGAGCTTCTCGAAACGCCGCGCCTTGCGCACATTGCGTCGCACGGCGCGTTTCGCGCGTTTGATGGAAATGCGGACGGCAGCGTAGAGGTCTTCACGGGTCGTCTGCAACGTGATCTGCTGCCGGCCGCGCATCTGGACCCGGATCAACACCTGCTTGTCGACGCCGCCCTTCGGTCCGTTCGTGTCTTTCATGAAGACGTCCACCGAAATGATCTCTTCGGTGAAACGCTCGAGCGCGGTACGGATTTCGTCACGAACGAACGTGTCAATGGCTGAACTGAGTTCGAAGCCCTGTGCCCTGCTTGAAATATTCATCGAACACCTCCGTATAGGTTGACGTTCAAGCTTACGTATCCCAATTCCTCGGTCCAGTCGAAGTATTCGATATCGAGTATCGGTTTCACCGAAGTAAATATATACTTCGGCAGTCCCGGATCGAGAATCAGCGAATCTCGACTTATTCGGGAAT
>JANQGP010000281.1 GCA_028277265.1 Woeseiaceae bacterium
TCGCGACGCCAGTTCACGAAAGCTCAGGGTATAGTCGAGCCCGTTGTCGTTGAGATACGTCAACCACTCGGCGATGAGCCCGGCGTCCGCTGCCTCAACGTCGTACAAGCCCAGCTTCGGCCCCATCAGCGCAAGGTAACGAGATTCGTAGTGATCCGGGAACATGGCCAGGACGGCCTCCAGCTCGGCTTTGTCTGCGCCGACGGCAAGCAGGGTTTCGGCGAAACGGGCGAGATTCCATTGCGCGATGGCCGGCTGATTCGCGTACGCGTAGCGACCGTAGGTGTCTATGGAACTGAACACCTTGTCGAACCGGAACTCGTCCATATACGCCGCGGGACCGTAGTCGATGGTCTCACCGGAAATCGCCGTGTTGTCGGTGTTCATGACGCCATGGATGAAACCGATCGACATCCAGTGCGCAATCAGTTCGGCCTGACGTTCCATTACGCGTCGAAAAAGCCCGACATACGGACACTTCTCGTCCGTTACTTCCCGGTAATGGCGATCGATCGCGTAGTCGGCGAGCGTTCTGAGCGATTCTGCGTCATTCCGGGAAGCAAAATACTCGAACGTGCCGACACGCAGATGACTGGCGGCCACTCGTGTAAACACGGCACCCGGCAAGGCGGACTCCCGGAATACCGTTTCTCCCGTCGCAACGGCTGCGAGCGCCCTCGTGGTCGGTACACCGAGATGGTGCATCGCCTCGCTGAGAATGTACTCCCGCAGCACCGGGCCCAGCCAGGACTTGCCGTCCCCTCCACGCGAAAACGGCGTACGGCCGGAGCCTTTGAGCTGGATGTCGAAGCGAGTACCGGCGTCGGTCACGATCTCGCCGAGCAAGGCAGCGCGACCATCGCCGAGTTGGGGCACGAAGGATCCGAACTGGTGGCCTGCGTAAGCCATGGAAATTGGTCGGCTGCCTTCCAGCGCGACGGATCCGCTAAAAACGCCTGCGAGCTGCGCCTCGTCGTAGTCTGACGAGGCAAGACCCAGCTCGAGCGCGAGCCCTCGATTCCAACCAAGGAGAGCAGGCGCCGGCACCTCGTCGGGACTTACGGTTGCATAGAATCCCTGAGGCAGGGCGCTATAAGTGTTGTCGAATTTCATATTGAAGATAGGGGCTTCTCCGCCATGAGAGGGTTTTCCTAGGTGGTCTTCTTGAAGCCAAAACGCGGTCGCCAGACCCCCAGGACGACGTTGGCAGCCGAGAGAACGAGCAGGGCCCAGAGTGCACCCCAGTGATCGATGACGGCCCTCTCGAGGGCCGTGGCAGTGATGTCTCCGTTGGCGGCGTCGGCGGCTGCTTTCGCAGCGCGCCTTGCGGGGCCGTCCACCGAGGCCAGCGTTGCTTTGAAGACCAGGAGACCGCTGAGTGCCTTGAGCCATACCCAAAGGGCGTTTTGAAACGGGTGGTGCACGGCCATAGCCAGGAGCCCCGAGACCGCGACGATCAGCATCGACGGCATGACGATCCAGCGCGTCGTGAGATAGATTGCGGCGCGAACGTCGGCGAACTCCTGCGACGGTGCCGGGACCGGACCGTATTCCGCCAGCAACATGTAGGCGAGGATACCGCCCGTGAATCCGAATGCGCTGAGCGTGTGCAGGATCTTCAGTGTCTTTAGTGCGTTCATGCGGCAAATACTGGATCGTACTTCGAGGAACTGCGGGTCTCCGCCGTTCCGGCTACTCACTGAGGGCGAGTTTCAACGAGTGTGAACATCGGAACCAGTATCAGTAACAACGATACGAAGAAAAAGAAGACTCTGTCCGGCCCTTTACCCTGACTGAAATCCAAGACAACGTCTTGCGGTGGTCTTTTGACCACATGTAGAAATACGCGATACGAGACGGCAACGACGAATAGCTGATACAGCGGCGTGAGACTAAACACGGTCCGTTCCAGTGTCAGACCGCCCGTATTCCATTGCCGAAGTGCCACCAGCCCAATGACGGCGGCGACTACGCCAGCAAGCAATACGTCCCGTGGTGATCCGAACAATATGCGTAACAGATTCGCAACGCCAATTGAAGCCGGAAGCGCAACTACCGCGAGACTTACCGACAAGAAGCTTTGGTACCCCGATTCGGACCGAGCCAAGGCGAAGAAGCAGAGCGCCCATAGCGACAATGCCAGAGCGGGAATCGGTGTCTTCACTTTGACCGAATTGTCAATCGCAAAAGTCCCCGGATCATGGATGCGGTTTGCGTCCGAATAGGCTCAAAAGCGGGAGATCATGATAACCCGAACGCATCCACCCCCGGCTACGAGTAGACCTTCCTGCGATAGCGCACCCAGCCGCCGTCCTCGATGCCTTGCGGGTCGCGGTGGGTCCAGTGCACGAGTCCGCCGAGCTCGTTCCATTCGTACATGCCCCGAACCTGGACCCGATCGCCCATGCCGAGCGGCACACGTTGTGCCAGGTCGAGATTGTGGGCGATCAGCAGGGTCCGGCTGTCGCCGATATCGATGACGAATCGCTGGTGGCGGGAGCCGTCATCGTCATCATGCAAAAGGCGGTGGACGAAGCCAGTGACTTCGATCCACCGCCCGTCATCGCGTTTCGTAAAACGGATGCGTTCAGCTCGCGGTCAGCGGTACCATCGTGATTTCAACGCGGCGGTTCGCCTGCTGACCAGCCAACGTCCCGTTGTCGGCAACCGGATACCGCTCGCCCATGCCAACCGTGATGAGGCGCTCGCGGATGACCCCCTGGCCCGTCAGGTAATTCGCAACCGAGTTGGCGCGGCGTTCCGACAACGCCTGGTTGTACGCGTCCGTGCCCCGGCTGTCGGTATGGCCGGCGACCTCGACGACGGTCTGCTCGTATTCGTCCAGAACCAGGCCGACCGAGTTGAGGACGTCGAAGAAGGCCGGACTCAGGTCGGAGCTGGACGTGGCAAACGTGATGTTGCCCGGCATATTCAGCGTGATGTTGTCGCCATTGCGGTGCACGCTGACGCCCGTTCCTTCGAGCTGGGCACGAAGCTCGGCTTCCTGTCTGTCCATGTAGTAGCCGACGCTGCCGCCCGCCAGGGCGCCAATACCCGCACCGATCAGCGCGTGCTGGCGACGCTCGACCGCGTCGTCGCCCGAGATCAGGCCGATGACAGCGCCGATGCCGGCGCCGATCAGGGCGCCCTTCGTCGTGCTGCTCGTCTTTTCCTCGCGCGTGTAGGCATCCAGCGTCTTGCAACCGCTGACGAAGACCATGGCTGTCACCATGGTCAGAATGATCTTCCGAGATCGGTTATTCATGATCTTCTCTCCTGCTTGCAGTATTTGCGTGCATTGTAGTCCTCAACAACCTGAACGCATGCTTAATTGACCGCTTTATGTCCAGACGGGTCACAGTATGCGCGTAGAATGTGACGCATGTCCGAAATCGACAACTGGCTGCAGCGCTACGAAGACACCCACCAGGACCTCCGTAATCCGGTCGTCTACTGGGCGGCGGTTCCGATGATCGTCGTCGGCACCGTCGGTATCCTGTGGGACCTGCCGGTGCCGGCGGAATTCCCCGAAATCTCGCCGCTCCTGAACTGGGGCAGCGCGTTCCTGATGGCGACCGCGATCTATTACTTCATCATCTCGCTGGCGCTGGCCATCGGCATGCTGCCGTTCCTGCTGGGCATCGCGGCGATTCAACTGTGGCTGGCCGCTTCGCCCTGGCCGCATTCGGGCCTGTCGATCGCACTGCTCGTCTCGGGCACGGTCGGGCTCATACTCGGGCGCTGGGGCAAAGGTGGCGTCCGGGGCCTGATCGACGACTTCCAGCTCATGATGATCGGCCCGGCATGGCTGCTGTCCGTGATCTACAGGCGCCTCCGCATCCCGTTCTGAAGCGCGCTGAGCCCCTAACTACTCTATCAACAGGCTGCTAGAATCAACGCCCTGCTGCCGACCCTGGGACACCCGCCGTGAGCGCCAAAGCACCCGATCCGCTCGATCTCTACGACATCCGTTCAGAACTGTCCGACGACGAGATCATGGTCAGGGACTCGGTCGCCCGCTTCGTCGACGACCGCGTCATCCCGGTCATGCGCGAGGCCTTCGAGAAACACGAGTTTCCGCAGCACCTGATCGGCGAAGTGGCCGAACTCGGCCTGCTCGGCAGTTCGATCGACGGCTACGACTGCGCCGGCCTGAACAGCGTGTCCTACGGCCTGATCTGCCAGGAGCTCGAGCGCGGCGACTCCGGCCTTCGCAGCTTCGTCTCGGTGCAATCGAGCCTCGTCATGTTCCCGATTCACGC
Organism: Woeseiaceae bacterium; assembly: GCA_028277265.1. Classification (GTDB taxonomy): domain Bacteria; phylum Pseudomonadota; class Gammaproteobacteria; order Steroidobacterales; family Woeseiaceae; genus UBA1847. Next base: position 4,263 of record JANQGP010000281.1, read on the forward strand.
TTATGGTTCGGAGGAACAGAAACAGCGCTGGCTGCCGGCAATGGCGCGCGGCGAAGCGATTGGTTGCTTCGGTCTCACCGAACCGCACGGCGGCTCCGACCCGGGCAACATGAAGACCCACGCCAAACGGGACGGTGACGACTGGATCCTCAACGGCTCGAAAATGTGGATCACGAATGCCACGATCGCGGACGCGGCCGTGGTCTGGGCGATAACCGACGAAGGCATCAAAGGCTTCATCGTCGAGAAGGACATGCCGGGTTTCGACACGCAGGAGATCGAGAACAAGTTCTCACTGCGCGCGTCCGTCACGGGTGCGCTGTTCTTCGACAACGTCCGCGTTCCCGGCGACAACGTGCTGCCCGGCGTATCGACGCTGAAAGGTCCGTTGAGCTGCCTGACCCAGGCGCGCTATGGCATTACATGGGGCGTCATCGGCGCCGCGCAGGCCTGTCTGGGTGAAGTGCTCGATTACACGCAGGACCGCGTGCTCTTCGGCAGGCCCGTGGCCCATACGCAGACCATGCAGATACGCCTTGCGGACATGGCGCGGCGCATCACGACCGCACAGCTGCTGTCGCTGCGCCTCGGTCGCCTCAAGGACAAGGGCGAAATGACGCCGGCGCAGGTTTCACTGGCCAAGTGGAACAACTGCCGCGCCGCGCTCGATATCGCACGCGACGCGCGCGACATCCTGGGCGGCTCCGGGATCAGCGCGGAATACGTGCCGATTCGCCATATGCTGAATCTCGAGAGCGTCATCACGTACGAGGGCACGGAAACGGTTCACCAGCTCGTGATCGGCAAGGAACTGACCGGCGTGAATGCCTTCGGCTAGCACTCAAATGTGGCGCATCGCTGCGCCAATGATTCTTTCGAACATCTCCGTGCCGCTGCTCGGCATGGTCGACACGGGGGTCGTCGGTCACCTCGACAACTCGACCTACCTCGGTGCGGTCGCGATCGGCAGCACGATCTTCACGTTCATCTACATCGGGATGAACTTCCTGCGCATGGGCACGACGGGCATTGCCGCGCAAAGCTACGGTGCAGATGACAACGACGGACTGCGTGTCGCGCTCGGCCAGGCGCTGATCGTCAGCCTCGCGATCGCCCTGGCTTTGATCGTCTTACAGGTGCCGATATCGAAACTCGCGCTGGCACTGCTCGGCGGCGAGGCCGAGACCCGGGAGCATGCCGCAACCTACTTTTTCATCCGTGTCTGGAGCGCCCCCGGCACGCTCGCGAATTACGTGCTGATCGGGTGGTTCCTCGGTCTGCAGAACGCGCGCGTTCCGTTGCTGATCTTCCTGACGATCAATATCACGAACATCGTGCTCGACCTGGTGTTCGTGCTCGTACTCGGCATGAAGGTCGACGGCGTGGCCCTCGCTTCGGTCATCGCCGAGTACACAGGGCTTGCCGTTGGCGCGACCTTTGCGCTGGCTGCGCTCCGCGATCGGACCGGACGCTGGCCCGTGGAACGGTTCCGGAAGCTGGCCGCTTACCGGGCCTTCTTCTCGGTCAACGCCAACCTGTTCGTCCGCACCATGGCGCTCATGTTCGCACTCGCTTTCGTCACCGCGCAGGGTGCGCGCCTCGGCCCGGCCATCCTCGCGGCGAATGCCGTGCTCATGAACTTTCAGAACCTGACGGCACTGGGCCTCGACGGCATCGCTCACGCGGCCGAGGCCATGGTCGGCAAGGCAGTGGGACAGAAAGACGACGACGCGTTGCGCCGTACCGTGAACCTGACGTTGCGCTGGTCGGCCATATTCGCGGCCGGATTCACACTTGTCTACATCGTCGCCGGTCCGTTGATTGTCCGTACCCTGACCGATCTGCCCGACGTTCGCGAGACGGCGATGCTGTACCTGCCCTGGCTCATTGCCTCGCCGCTGATCTCGGTCTGGTGCTTTCTCTACGACGGCGTCTACGTCGGCATGACGAGGGCCAGGGAGATGCGCAACATCATGCTGGTTTCGACATTTCTCGTCTTCTTGCCGGTCTGGTACGTCACGCAACCGTTCGGCAATCATGGCCTCTGGTTTGCGTTCATGGTGTTCCTGGCCGCGCGCGGCATCGGCATGCACATCGGGTACCGGCGTACCTTATGAGACCGGCACGGCCCTCCTGTCGCACAGGCGATGAGCGGTGCGCTTTGCCCATGCATAACCGAAAGCCCCGGACACCAGGTTGGCAACCGCGTACGCCGCGAAGATGCCGGCGATGCCGAACAGTTCCTGGCCCACGAACGCGAGCGGGATGTACAGGGCCGCGATGCGCGTCACGCTGATCACGACGCCCGGCATCGGCTTGCCGAGTCCGTTGAACGCGGCGTTGACCACCATGACCACGCCGTACGCGCCATAGCTGATCGGTGCGATCCACAGGAACATACGCGTCACGTTGGTGACGTCGGGGTTGTCGCTGAACAGCCCTGGCAGCACGCCCGACAGCAGCGCAAGCACGACGGCGATCGCAAGCCCGCTCAACATGCAGAAAACCGCGCAGAGACGCAGCGACAGCTGGATGCGGTCGTCCTTGCCGGCCGACAGGTTCTGGCCGACGAACGGTCCGATGGTCGATGACATCGCGTAATAGATGACGAGCACGAGGGACTCGATGCGGCTCGCCGCGCCGAAACCGGCGACCGCCTCGGGCCCGTAACGCGCGATCATCGCCGTAACGACGGCGAGCCCGACCGGCACGATCATATTGGTGCCTGCCGCCGGAATGCCGACGTGCAGTATGTCGGCCCAGGAGCTTCGCAGTTCGGGCAGCCGGGGCTTGTTGTAGGAGATCATATCGAGCTTGCACCGCAACAGGTAGACGGTGCCGACGAAGATCGCGCCACGCGCGATCAGTCCGGCCGTCGCGGCGCCGTCCAGCCCCATGGCCGGTATCGGGCCGATGCCGAAGATCAGGATCGGGTCGAGAATCACGTTCAGTACCGCACCGGCAATCATGAGCTTGCTCGGCAGTACCGTGTCCCCGGTTGCGCGCATGCTGCTCATGCCGACCATGCCGACGACGACGAACGGTACGCCGCTGTAAAGAATCGTCATGAACGAGCGAATCATCGGGATCATGTTCTCGGGCGCGCCGAGCAATCGGAACAACGGATCGATGGTCAGTACGCCGACGACCGACACCAGGGCCGTAATCAGGAAGGACAGGATGAGGCTGTCGGTCGAGAGCCGCCTTGCGCGCCGGTGGTCATCGGCGCCGATCGCCCGTGCGACGACCGAGGACGTTCCGGCGCCGAGACCGATCGCGACGCTCGTGACGATCATCAGGATCGGGAAACCGAAACTGTAGGCCGCCAGCGCGCGATCGCCGACCATGCCGAGGAAGTACGCATCGATGAACGACTGTGCCATCAGCATCGTGATGCCCAGCAGCATCGGCACGGTCATATCGGTCAGGTGGCGCCCTACGGGCCCCTGCGTCAGCTTCGCGGCACGGCGTTCCATGCGGCACGAATACAGGGAAAGCCCGTGAAACTCAAGCCGTTATAACAACATCCGCGCGGTCACGACGTAACGCAGCGGACCGCCGGCTTCGCGCGCGTCGAACGGGTAGCAGGTTACGAGCGTCAGCATGGGCGTGTCCGTGTCGAGCAGCAGGCTGCCGCGCCGCGAATCGACGATTTCGACACCGATGACCTCGTAGACGTGCCGTTTTCCGTCGGGCAGCTCGAACCCGAGCAACTCACCTTGTTCGACGTCACGCAGGAAGCCGAAGTGTGTGTCGCGATGCCCGGCAATGATCGTGTTGCCGCGTTCCCCGGGCAATGCGCTGGCGCTCAGGTGTCCGGGGCCGAACGCGAGCGTCCGGCCCGAGCCGCCCGCAAGAACGATCAGGCCGATATCACGCGAGCCTGACGTGAGCCGGGCAACCGGGTAGGTATCGGCCCAGGGCCACGGCACGACCCGTGTCTCCCCATCCGCCGTTCGCGTCCACGCACGCTGCATCAGTTCCTGCGCAAGCCAGGCTTTCGCCGGAATGTAGGCGCCCTGGCCCAACTGCCAGAAGCCGAGACACAGAAGGGCCGCCACGATCGTGTACCCGAGTCTACGTGCGGCGGCCACGGGAGAACCACCCGCTGGCACGCAGCATGGCCAGGAACAGCACCGCGGAGAGCAACCATGCGGCGCCCATGATGCGAAGCGCCGGCGCACCGGTCGCGGTCGCCGGGAATCCGAAGATCGCGTTCACGCTTTGTCCGTACGGCATCAGGTTCGC
>JANQGP010000284.1 GCA_028277265.1 Woeseiaceae bacterium
CGTGGGTGCGTGCCAACACGACACCGCTTCGCGCATTCCGATCACCGTACCGCCTTCGGCCACCCAGGTTCTCATGCGGTTCGCCCAGTCCGGTTCGAAGTCCTCATAGTCACCGGACGGGAAAATGACGTGTGTGTAGCGATCCCAGTCGACGCCGCCAAGTTCGTCACGCAAACGCAAGGTGAGCGGCATGTTCATGCGAACGTCGGCGAGGTGCCAGATCTCGCCGGCGTCGTAGAGATTCACGTCGTCGCCAATGACGACGAGCGCCCGGACCGGTTTCAGCGGTCTGACGGAAGGACCGCCGACGTTCACATCGACTGACCCGGTCGTACTGCGGCCCGATGTCAGCGCGTGCACCGCTATGCCGTCCTCGGCGGCAATTGTCCTCATGAGTTCGTGAATATCGCCCGGGCGCCGGTCCTGCCGGTCGAGCGGCACGACGATGCTGCCCGCCGGGAAGCTGCGATTTCCGGCCGTCGTCGCCACGTTGATCGGCTTCGTCGCAACCCGGGCGAGCAACTCGTTCTCAAGGACGCGCTGCAGCGCGCGCGGCGCGAAGTACGGGCGCCACTCGAACACGTACCCGTACGCAGATTCGTCGGGAGCCTGCGCAACCGGCATTGCCGGCGCATACTCGCTGCCGACCAGGTTGTCACGAAACTGCCGCCCGGACAGCGCTGCGTAATCGAGGCCGAACGCCGGCGGTAACGTCCAGGTGGATACGTCGTAGAACGTCGAGTCCTCGAACTCGGTCAGCGTCTCGAAGATGCTCCGTATCAGGCGGTACTGCGGTTGCGAGACCGGCACGATCAGCGAATCGGCGGCGTTGAAACGATTGCCGCCTGCATCGATATCGCGTGCCAGGCGATGCGTGCTGATGCGGTGGTAGTTGAGCAAGTCGGCAAACAGGTGCATTCGCGCCGGGTCTCCCGGCGCCGAGAACACCCACGCCCCGGTCGAGCTGCCGTTCGCCTCATCGAGGGCGTCGGCATAGAAGTCGCGCTGGTACTCGAGATAAGGCTGTCGCAGGTTCACGGCACTCTCGATACTCGCGATGCTCGTCCGGTACTGCTTCCGGATATTCTCGCGGTACGTCCGCAGCCCGTTTTGCGTTTCGACTTCGCGCCCCATCGTCGCCGCAGCCTCGTAGAGGATGCCGACGCCGCCGTTGAGCAGCGGGAACGTCGAACCCTTGCCGATGTAGAAGTTGTCGAACCGTTCGCCCGAGTAGTACAGGCGGCCTTCGCTGTCCAGGAAGTCCTCCGTGGTCCGCACCGTTTCGGCCATCAGCTCCTCGGCGCGCTCGGGGGCGAGGGGGTTCGTGCGCGTCGCGACCCCGGGATGGAAATAGTAGGTGTCCTGGCCGCCCATCTCGTGGTAGTCCACGGTCAGGTTCGGGCGCCACTCGTGCCACTTGCGCATCCAGGCGCGCGGCTCGGGTTGCGTGAGCAGCAGCCACTGGCGATTCAGGTCGAAAAAGTAGTGGTTCGTGCGCGCGAAACGCCAGTCGTAGGAATGCTCGATGTGCGCGGGGTCCGTGATGCGGCGCTTGCCGCCGAAGGCGTCGAGCCAGGAAATGCGCTGTGCGTGACCGTCGGGATTGAAGATCGCGGTGACGAGGATCACCGATTCGTCGAGCACTCGCTCGATCGCTTGTCCCTGTGCCGCTGCGAGATGGTAGACGAACGGCAGCGACGCATCCATGCCGCTGGCTTCGGACCCGTGTACGCCGTAGTTGATCCACGTCACGATCGGCATGTCGTCCGTGACGGCCTGTCCGCTGCCGGGCTCGGTCAACGCGACGTGCTGCGACCGAATCTCGTCGATACGCGCGTGGTTTTCCTTCGAGGTGGCGATCAGGAACAGAATCGGGCGCCGCTCATGCGAGTAGCCGATCGTCTCTATCGTCAGGCGGTCGGTCAAGCTCGCCACGTGCCGGATGTAGTCGACGAGCTGATGATGGCGAACCGGTTCGTGTCCGAGCTGAAACCCCAGGAACTCGGCCGGTGTCGGGATGGATGCGTCGAACACGATGTCCGGCGAGAACATGTCGGCGTCGGCATCGCGCACGTCGACTTTGACGGACGTGACCGTCTGGGCTGCCGCCGGGCCGCAGAAAAAGACAAGGGCGGGCGCCAAGACCGCGAACAGCCGGATTCGCATGCTTTGAATCTCCAGGTACCGGGCCGGGGCGCCCGTTATTGTTCGTGTTACGACCAGCCTATCGCAGTTTGGTGCTGAACGGGAATGCAGCCGACTGAGATTCCGAACTCATCGAGCCCGGCGAGCAGCGACGTCACCAGCATGCTGAGCACGATGACCACGAGCAGCTTCTGAAATCTGAACTACAATCTGAAACGGGTCTTACTGGGAGTGCGACCATGAGCCGGAGTTGTCCCCGCGAGTACACGACGGAACGCCTGTTGCTGCGGCAGCCGCGCGGCGACGACGCGCCGCGGATATTCAGTGAGTACGCAGGCGACCCGGCCGTCGGAAAGTTCCTGGCCTGGCCCATCCACCGGAGCCTCGGGGATACGAACGAGTTTCTCGCGTTCAGCGACAGCGAGTGGGCGACCCGGCCCGGAGGGCCCTACCTCATCTTCACTCGCGACGGGTCGACGCTGCTCGGCAGTACGGGGCTCGCCTTCGAGTCCGGCGAACGCGCCTCGACCGGCTATGTCATCGCGAAACGGCACTGGGGAAACGGGATAGCGACCGAGGCGCTTGGGGCGATCACGGAGATAGCGGCCCGGATTCGACTGGCGGGCCTCTACGCGCTCTGCCACCCGGACAACATCGCATCACAGAAGGTTTTGGAAAAGAACGGTTTTCGTCTGACGCGAACCGTCGAGAAAGGCTGCCCGTTTCCGAATCAGCCGAATCCGGATCCCCGGGACGTCTTGTGTTTCGAGTGGACGCGGCGTGCGTCCCGGCCGTCATCCCGCGACGGGTAATTCGTCCACTCCCAGTAGGCGGAACCGCACGCCGGGCAGGCGGGTATCCTGGCGAATCCCATCGGCTTGTCTTCCCACTCGTGCCCGCATTTGCAGCACCGGTTCTCGGCGATCATCGCGTCAATATACCCCAACAGGGGCGCGGCAACGCCATCTCCGGGCTACCGTGCTTCCGTCTATCCGTAATCTCTGCCCCGCTTTCCCGGAATCTACCTATTCGATTACACGCGCCCGGCCGCTATATTTTTAGTTGCTAACGACACTTTTCGTAAGCGTCGGCAGGCGTGCGCCTCGCCGATTCACCACTCGGGAAGTGACATAATGATCGAGATCAGGATACATGGGCGCGGCGGCCAGGGTGGTGTGACCCTTGCCAAGCTGATCGCCACGTCGAGGTTCCTCAAGGGCCTCTCGGTGCAGGCCTTCGGCCTCTACGCCGCTGAACGCTCCGGCGCGCCCATCCAGGCATTCTGCCGGTACTCCGACCGGACCATCACGAATCGAAACCTCATCTACGAGCCCGACCATGTCGTCGTGCTCGACCCGACGCTGGTCGGCCCGGCCATCACGGCCGGACTCGGGGCCGGCGGCTGGATACTGATCGACTCGCCCGAGCCTCCCGAGCATTTCGCGGAGCAGTTCGCCCAATTCCGGCTCGCGACCGTGGATGCGACCCGCATCGCGCGCGACAACAAGCTGGGCACACGCAGTGTGCCGATCGTCAATACGGCCCTCGCCGGCGCCGTCGGCAAGATGCTGGACTTCCCGCTGGCCGAGATCCACGCGGCACTCGAGCACCTCGGCTTCGAGGGCGGCAACCTGGCGGCCGCCAGCCGCGCCTTTGAAGAAGTGCGGTTGCAGGACGCACCGCTGGATCTCACCCCGGCCGAGCAGGCGACGGCGAATCCGGACGAGGGGCGCGGACCCAGCATCCTGAAGCGCGCCGGCGCCTCGATGCCGGGAATCAAGACCGGCGCGTGGGCGACCGAGCAGCCGCACCGGCGGCAGTTCGTTCCGCCGTGCAACCACATCTGTCCCGCCGGCAATAACGTCCAGGGCTTCCTCAACGCCCTGGCCCACGAGCAGACGGACGACGCGCTCGAGATCCTGCTGCGCACGACGCCGTTCCCGTCGGTTTGCGGACGTGCCTGTCCCGCGCCCTGCATGGAGGCGTGCAATCGCATCGAGATCGACGGCGCCGTCAACGTGCGGGAGATGGAGCGCTATGCCGGCGACCACGGGAACGTGACCCCCGTGCGGCTTTACGAACGCAAGGAGCGGATCGCGATCGTCGGCTCCGGGCCTGCCGGGCTCACGGCGGCTTACCACCTCGCGCGCCTCGGCTACCAGGTGACCGTG
>JANQGP010000288.1 GCA_028277265.1 Woeseiaceae bacterium
ATGGGCCACCTCGACGGCGTGATTCGCGCCTACTACGGGGACAACCCCGACTTCTGGCACAACGACGAGTTCATGGAAAAGTCGTACACGGAGGTCGTCCCGTGGTTTCCACAACGCGAAGGCAATCACGATTTCGACGCGATCGAGAACGATGAGCGGCTCGAAGAGCTCAGCGAAGCGATCCTCGGGGCCGGCTGGACGTCGCAGTACTGCATGGTGATGTTCTCCAAGCAGGGTACCTCGGGGCAGGCCTGGCACCAGGACTGTCCGCCCGAGAATCCGCACGAACACAATCTCAACCGGCTCGTGTACACGAGCGATATTGTCGATGAGATCGGTGGGCAGACTGTTGTCGTGCCCGGTAGCCACAAGAAAGGAGCGCTACCCGTCGGCGACCCGACAGGCGAATTCGACGGCCAGGTCGTATTGCGCCCGACGAAAGGCACGCTCGTCATCTTGCACGGCCACACCTGGCATCGCGTGCTGCCAATAACGGGCAGCTATCGCTTCTCGACAAACTACCGTGCGGCACCGGCAGGCACGCCCGACGACATTACGGATATCTGCGTCTATCGAAATATGCGTTATCGGTTCTCGACGTCGAGCGTCATCGAGGAACGAACTGTCTAGAACTGTGACCGGATCAGGTCCATGTGCTGCTGGAACCGCAGAGATGCCGCCAGCGGAATAGTCTCCGATTGCGTGCGCCCCGCTAGCAAATCTTCATTCACGGCCTTGGACTGGTAATCGAAACCATTCGTCGATCTGCCGTCGTGAAAGCGATCTGCCATGTCGTCGAGCACCCAAAGCTGGCACTCATTCGCACGCCAGAAATCGGGTATCGCGATGTAGCCCTCATCGCCAACGATATAGGCCCAGTTTCTGAGCTTGGCGCGGAACGAGGTGCCGATCATGGCGACGAAGTCCGTGAAATTGAACGTAGCCACAACGTCGTCTTCAACACCGTTGGGCGCATGTCGTGACACTACGCTTATTTCCTCGGGGTCCGAACCGGCAAACAACGCAGTGAGCGCGACCGGATAGACGCCCATCTCGAGCAGGCAACCGCCGCCGAGTTCAGTATCGTACTCGCGCGCCTGCGCGCTGTAGGTCAACGGGTAACCGAAATCCGATTGGATCCGCATGATCTTCCCAATGCGGCCTGCATCAACCCAGTCTTTGGCTTTGCGAACGGCGGGCAGGAACCAGGTCCACATCGCTTCCATCAGGTAACCGGACGTCTCCTCCGCGACGTCGATGAGCTGTTGGCATTCCATTGCGTTGAGCGTAATCGGCTTCTCGCACAGGACAGCCTTGCCGGCACGAAGCGCATCGCCGGCGTGCCGCAGGTGCATGCTGTGCGGCGTCGCGACATAGACCGCATCCACGTTCGCGTCGGCATACAACGCGTCATACCCTTCGTGAGCCGTCGCTATGCCGTATTGCGCAGCAAACGATCCGGCCGCCTCGCCGCGTCTCGCCGCGACGGCCTGGACGATACCGTTTCCCGTCGCCGGCATGTCCTGCGCAAACGTATGTGCGATGCGACCTGCGCCGACGATGCCCCAGCGAATCGT
>JANQGP010000345.1 GCA_028277265.1 Woeseiaceae bacterium
CTCGTTCGTCGAGGACAACGATATCCCGGGCGTTATTCTCGTTTCGTCCGACCGGCATCGTTCCGAGGCCTGGAAGATCGAACGGGAAAGCGGCTACCCCTTCTACGAGGTTCTGAGCGGGCAGCTGACCAACATACACACACATCCGAAAGAAGACGGCGCGTTGTTCAGCTACAACGCAAAAGACTCGTTCGGCGTGCTGTCATTCGATACGGATCGAGACGATCCACAAGTCACTTACCGTATTCGTTCTATCGACGATGAAGTCGTCAACACACTGGTCATTCGCCTTAGCGAATTGGGCCGGCAACAATAGTTTGTAGGAGTACCCATGAGAATTGCCTGGTCAGGTTTGGTTCTGTCGTTTTTCGTCGCGGCATGTTCGTCCGGAGAAACAGCGCCGGAAAACGGCGATGGTATCGAGACTGTCGCCCTGTGGTTGTTTGAAGAACCCGTTGGCCTGTATCCGAGCAGTGCGCTCGATGACAGTTCAGCCAACGACATGGTGTTATCGATCGGCATGGGCGCGCAGGTTGCCGAAGGACGTTACGGCCATGGGCTGTTGCTCGAGGATCGCGAACCGTTCGAAGTACCGAAGGGCGAGGAGAACTTCGAGAAGTTCGGCTTCGTCAGGATGCCGCCTGCCGATGGGCGCACTGTCGAGCCACTAACCTGGTTCAATGCGCATTTCGCCGCACTGATGACCTCGGGCGAAAACCACCTGCGCAAGGAGGTTGGATTCAAGAACCCGAGCCGGTCTGGCCTCAACCTGGGCAACTTCGACTGGACAGTGGAGTTCTGGTACGCAGCGAACGACTCGGCAAGCAATAGCGAGGCCGTTGTTTTCGAAATCGGCTCAGGGCCTCGCGGCGAGAATGACGTCGCGACACGTCTCGGCTGGTCTGCCGACCGGTCGGCCTTCGTGTTGAGCAACCAGGCATCGGCGACCACCCTCGAGATCCCGACCGACGGCGTTGCGCCGGCCTGGCGCCACTACGCGTTCACGTACGATGCCGCCGAAGGCCAGGTTCGACACTACGTGGACGGCAAACTCCAGGCACTACCGGCCAAAGCAAACCTGGCCGCATTGCCTGCTGGCGACGAAGCGTATTTCACGATTGGCCGCGATGGTATGTGGAACGACCCGTTACGCGGCTCACTCGATGAGTTTCGAATCAGCCGTGGCGTTGTTTATGACGGTGAATTCGAGCCACCTGCCTCATTTGCGCTCGAGCTGCAGCCCGTCGAACTGGTCCAGGGTCCGCCGCTGCTGTTTGGCGGCGAATCGGGCGAGCCACTACAACTCGGCAAGCGCAAGCACGTGTTTATCGATGGGGCGTTGCTGGCCGAGACCGGCGATACGACGTTTGTCGTCAACCCGCCAACGCGCGCCGAACGGGTCATCGACAATATCGAAGGCGCGTTTCGCAAGCACCTGACCGTTGTCGAAAGTGACGACGGCGTTATCCGGATTTACAACTCCGTGGAAGAGGACCACCTCGCGGTTTACACGTCAACTGACGGCGTGAATTTCGAACGCCCGGATCTCGGGCGCGGCGAGATTAACGGGCATCGCAACATCTCGATTCCCGACAATGTCGGTGGTCTTGGGAACCCGTTCTGGGATCCGCAGGCTCCGGAGAACGAGCGCTGGAAGTACTTCACCGACTACAATCGCCGCGGCATCTACCTGTATACATCCGCCGACGGTTACGACTGGCAACGTCATCCCACGGTAGTTCTGCCGTTCCGGTCGGGCACTCAGTCGAGCACGTTCTACGACGACCAGCGGCAGCTCTACGTCTCGTACCACCGTTCCGGCATATTCCACACACCGGCCGGCGATACGCAGCGCAGTTCGGTTGTCACTGAACACGAGGACCTGCGCAAGCCGCTACCGTTCACGTCGCTGACGCAGCAGGAATACCGTGACCTGCGTGGCGAGTTCTCGTTGCGCGAGCCGCTTCCGTGGTTTTCCGACAACGGTCCGTTGACGCCGGGCGGCTTCGGTATGGAATACCCGCACAAGTTCGACCCGATTCCGGAGGACCCGGTTGGCGTCGACTTCTACCTGACGAAGGCGACGAAATACGAGTGGGCGCCCGATACTTACGTCGCCTTCCCTGTCGGCTACTTCCACTACGAGAACGACGGCCCAAAGGCACGCCAGGTACTTGGCTATGAAGAGTTCGGCCGCGGCTCCGGTCCGCTCGAGTCACAGATCTCGGTGAGTCGCAATGGTATAGACTGGCACAGGTACCCGGAACCGGCCTACGTCGGCATCGGTCGTCACGAAGGGCGCGACGTCGTTACCGCGTACATCGCGCATGGAATGGTGCGTCGCGGCGAAGAGATCTGGCAGTACTACTTCGGTGAGACGCAGTACCACTCGGCTCACGTCAAAGACGAGGCGGGGCGCGGCGTATATCGTCTCGTGCAGCGGCTCGACGGGTTCGTTTCCCTCGACAGCCCTTACGGGAAAGAAACCACCGCGCTTTCGAAACCGCTGGTCTTCGAAGGGGACACGTTGCAATTGAACGTCGACACCGATGCGGTTGGCTACATGCAGGTCGGATTCCTCGACGAGAATGGCGAACCTATCGAGGGTTACACGCTGGAGGATTGCATCTACGTGAACGGCGACTTCATTGCCGGTGAGGTTCAATGGCTGCACGGCGGAGACCTGTCTGAACTCGCCGGCCGGACAGTTCAGATTCAGCTCCGCATGCGTGGGGCCAAGCTCTATGCACTGCAGTTCGCAGATAGCGGCAAGGAGTGACAATGATGCGCCTCGCAACGTCTTTCGCGCTGTTGCTGCTGACTGCAACTGTCGTCGCGGCCGGACCGCAGACGGAACCGATCGATACGGCAGCATTCGGCAAGATTTACTACGTTGCGCCTGGCGGTTCGGACGAGGGCAAGGGATCGCGGAAATCTCCGTGGGCCTCGGTCGGTCATGCGCTGGACAAGGCGCGTGGCCGTTCGGTAGCTATCCTGGTTGCCGCGGGTACCTACTCCGAGCATACACTCGAGGTGCGCAAGGGCATCGAGTTGTACGGAGGATTCAGTGCCGATGACTGGTCGCGAGACATAGGCCGGTATCGCAGCGTAATTGATGCGGGCGGGAAAGGACGCGTGCTGATCGTGGCCGACGAGGTTCGAATAGACGGTTTCGAGGTTCGCGGCGGCGTCGTGCGTGGACCGGGCGCGGCAGTCTACATTGACTATGCTTCGCCCGTTCTCACGAACAACACGTTTACGGCCAACAAAACCCTGGGCCCGGAAAACTGGGCACCGAAGCACTGGCATGAGACGGCACACGATGGCGGCGCAGTCTACTGCACCAATGGCGGTGAGCCAGTGGTTCGCAACAATCTCTTTGCCAGCAATCGGACCGAGAACGGCCGCGGCGCAGGGCTTGCCTATGATGGCCATTGCCACGGCGAGATCACGGGCAATGTCTTTATCGACAATGTCGCGGGCCTCGACGACCCAATGCGTTCGAGTGACGGCGGCGCCATCTCGGTGTTCCGCTGGTCGTCTCCGTTGATCGCAGACAACGTCGTACTGTCGAACAAGGCGCTTTCAAAGAATGACGCGGGTGGTATATTCGTTGCGCTCTGGTCGTCAGCGAAGGTGAGAAACAACTCGATCGTGAACAACGAGGCCGGTGACGATGCGGGCGGCCTCTTCGTCGGCGGACAGGAGCATCGCTACGACGAACCACTCGATCCGTTGCCGCCACGCGACAAGTTTTTCGTCGAGGTGACGGGCAATCGCTTCTTCGGCAACACGAACTCGTCACGCAACTCGGGCGCTACCCGAATTACCATGGAAAGCCGTGGCCTCGTGGCAAACAATGTTGCCGCGCTCAACCAGGGTTTCTATATCCAGCGCAGTGAACTCGATGTCGTCGACAACACGATTCTCGAGAACACGCTGTTGATCGAGACCAAGGAGGGCCTCAACAGAAGCAAATTCAGGAACAACATCGTGCACGGTGCGTTCGGGTTCGAGCCGGTCGCGGACGTAAGCGATTCGCTGTTCAGCGATGGCTTCGAGGGCAACGCGAAAAGGGAACCGAAGTTCCTTGACGATGGTGTGACGCTGACGCCCCTTGCTACATCCTGGTCGAAGCAGGATTTCCGGACGAAGGTATTGCTTGCGAGCGTGCCTGCGGGTCCGTCGCTGGAAGGACGCACGGTTCGAGCGGGCAAGACCTGGGGCGTTGTCGAGGAAGTATCCGGGAACAGCGTGACGATCTGGGGTGACGTATCCGCTGCTGCGAGCATTACCGTGCTGCCGACATACCGGCAAACGACGTCTTCGCCCGGATTCGGAAAGGGTGCCGATGCCGCGCGCGCCGACAGTGAGGCGTGGACGCCGAAACGCATCAACAAGTCGATCGAGTTGCTCGAGCGGGGTCAGCCCATCTATTACGCCGCCGCGACCGGTGGTTACCGGGAAGGCCTGGCGATGGCGGACACCTGGGGCGATTACATCGTCTACAACATGGAACACCAGCCACTGAGCTTCAGTCAGTTGCGGGAGTTCATGCGGGGGCTGGTTGACGCCGGTCCGACGCCGAGCGGGCATCGCACCCCGACAGTGATCGTTGTCCTGCCCTTGCTCGGTCTCGATGAGGAAACCGTCAAGGTCGGTGGCTGGATGGTCGAGCAGGCACTTGCGCAGGGCGTGCACGGCGTCCACCTGGCGCGCGCACGCGATCCCGATGCCGTTCGTCGTTTCGTACAGGCGGCGCGCTACCCGGTTCACAAGCAGGAGATCGGCGAACTTGGCGAAGGCCTGCGTGGCTGGGGCAGTCACATCTTCGCGTCCTGGGTATGGGGGCTCGAACGCGAGGAGTACCTGAAGAAAGCCGACGTGTGGCCGTTGAATCCAAACGGTGAAATCCTGCTCGGTGTGAAGATAGAAGACCAGCAGGCGCTCGAGCGGGCAGACGAAACGCTCGAGGTGCCGGGCATCGCTTTCGCCGAACATGGCCCGCGCGACCTGGGGCTGTCCTACGGTTATCTCGAGGGCAGGGCCGATCCGCCCGTTCCGCAGGAAGTCAACGAAGCCGGCGACTATGTACTCGACCTGTGCGTCGAGAACGGGCTCTTTTTCCTCGACAACGTATTGCCGGACAACGTAACGAATCAGCTCGATCGCGGCGTCATGATCGGCGCCGGTCGCCGTGAAGATTCGGCCGAGGTCGGTCGTGCGCACAGTGGCCGCGAGATGCCCTGGTAATCGGGACTTGCGCTGCGGAAGTTACATCGCGGGCGACTGGCACATGCCGGCAGACGGTCCTGTAGTCGAACTCGGCAATGCGGCCGATACACGAGAGCCGGTGAGCCGGACATCGCACGCGAATATGGCCGAAGCCGAACGGGCGATGCAGGTGGCGGTCGGGGCCTGGCCAAAATGGCGTGCGACCGCGTATGCAAAACGACGCAGTTATGCCGCCGCAATAGCTCGGGGCGTTGCCGATCGCCGCGGTGACTTCGCTTTCGCGATAAGTTGCGAGACCGGCAAGCTGTTGGCGGAGGCGGAGCAGGAAGTGGATGCCGCCGGTGTGGAATCCAGGGTCCAGTTCGACGTATTCGACCCGGGGCCCGTCCGGGACCTTGGCGAACACCAGGTTGCTTACGAACCACTGGGCGCCGTGTTGCTCGTTACGCCCGCGAACTTCCCGTTGGCGGCGGTTCTTCGCAAGCTCGTGCCGGCGCTTCTCGCGGGCGATACCGCGGTCGTCAAAGCCTCGGAACTGACGCCGTTGACCGCGACGTTATTGTTCGAAGTCATTGACGCAGCCGGCCTGCCGGAGGGTGTGGCGAACCTGGTAATCGCCGATGGTCGCGACGTGGTCCCGGCGATGATCGAAGTTCAGGGGCTCGCTGCAGTATCGATTACAGGGTCCAGTACGGCCGGAGCGGCGGTTGCCGAAGCAATCGGTGCACGGAATATCCGGCTGCAGGCTGAACTCGGCGGCTGCAATGTCGCTGCCGTCCTTGCCGATGCCGATCTCGATCTCGCGGCCGACGCGATCGTTGCGCACGGTCTCGCCTGTTGCGGCCAGTGGTGTATCGGTACTACCCGGCTTGTCGTCGACGGGTCCGTGGCAGACAAGCTGATCGTCCTGTTGCTGGAACGCATCGGCGCCGTTGAGCTGGGCGCGATGATCTCAGAGGCGCACCGCAACGGGGTCGAGCAGGCGCTCGCCGGCCTGGCTGCCGATGGCGCAACGTTCCTGACGGGTGGAAAGCGTCCCGACGGCGATACGACTCGCCACGGATGGTTCTTCGAACCGACGCTGGTGGAAGTGTCTGCAGAAACCGATGTGCCGGAGATCTTCGGACCGGTGCTCGTCTTGCAGCGCGTGCACGGAGTGGACGCGGCCCTTGCTGCTGCGAACGACGGGCTGTACGGACTGTCGATCTCCGTTTTCACGGATGACGATACGGTCGCTGACCGATTCGTCTCGGCCGCGGATGCCGGCATGTGCCACGTCAACCTGGGCACCGGTTTTCGGGATAACGCGCTGCCACTGGCCGGGCGCGGCTTGTCAGGTCGCGGTATACCGGAGTGCGGGACGTTTGCCCGGGACTTTTTCACTCAGACCAAAGCGATTTACAGGGCTGGCGGATGAAGATCACCGCGATAAAAGACGAAGTCGTTTCGATAGCATCGCCGATGCGCAACGCGGTTATCGACTTTTCCTCCATGACGATTTCTGTCGTGAAGGTCGAGACCGACCAGGTCCGCGACGGGTCGCCCGTCGTTGGCTACGGGTTCACGTCCAATGGCCGCTACGCCCAGTCCGGCATACTGCGGGAACGGATCATCCCGCGACTCATGAACGCCGACTCCGCCGACCTCGCCACGGCTGACGGCGAAAACGTCGATCCGTTTGCGTGCTGGGACGTGATGATGACCAACGAGAAACCCGGCGGTCATGGCGAACGCTCGGTTGCGGTCGGTGCGATCGATATGGCCCTGTGGGACATCGTCGCCAAGATGGAGGACAAGCCGCTTTACCGGTTGCTCGGCGAGCGTTACCGTGACGGCGAGGTCGACGAAACCGTGCGGGTTTACGCTGCGGGCGGCTACTACTATCCGGAAGATTCGCAGTCGAAACTGCAGGACGAGATGCGCGGCTACCTCGACATGGGGTTCGCCGAGACCAAGATGAAAGTAGGCGGCGCGAGCCTGGAGGAAGATATCGCGCGCATCGAAGCGGCGCTCGAGATCGTGGGCGAAGGAAGGCGACTGGCCGTCGACGTCAATGCGCGGTTCGACGTCCCCACCGCGATCCGTTTCGCTGAAGCAATCGCACCTTACGAGTTACGCTGGTACGAAGAACCGGTTGGCGTCCTCGACTTTCAGGGGCACGCGGACGTTCGGGCAGCGTCGACGACGCCATTGGCGACCGGCGAGAACCTGTTCTCCACCGAGGACTCACTGAACCTAGTACGCCACGCAGGCCTCAACCCGGAGACCGACTTTCTGCAGATGGATCCCGTCCTGAGCTACGGGTTGGTCGAGTACTTGCGAACCCTCGAGGTACTTCGTGAGCATGGCTGGTCTGCGCGCCGTTGCGTGCCGCACGGCGGACACCAGTTCGGATTGCAGCTGGCGGCCGGGCTGGGGTTGATGGGTAACGAAGCGTATCCCGGCGTCTTCGAACCGTTTGGGCGGTTCGCGCCAGGGGCCAGTCTCGACGATGGTCGGGTGACACTGACGGACGATCCGGGCATTGGTTACGAGGCTGTCCCCGAAATTTACGGTATCCTCGTTACAGCATTCTAGGAACCCGGATCCGATGGCCACACTCAAAGACGTTGCGGAGCGCGCCGAAGTATCGGTCTCAACCGTCTCGCGCGTCATCAACAAGGAACCGTTGGTCAAGCCCGGTACGCGCGAGAAGGTCGAGGCCGCAATCGAGGAACTCGGATACCTGCCCAATCGAGTGGCGCAGCGCCTGCGCAGCATCAACTATCGCAAGAAGCTGATCGGTCTGGTACTGCCGGACATACAGAACCCGTTCTACGTCGACGTCGTGCGTGGTGTCGAAGAGGCGGCTTATCGGCAGAACTTCTCGGTCATGATCGGCAACTTCGATCAGACCGAGGAGAAAGAAAAGATCTTTCTCGAGATCCTGCAGTCGGAATCGATCGACGGTCTGATCGTGGCGCCCGCCAGGGGTCGTGATGAGAATATCCGCAAGGTCATCGAAAACGGCTATCCGGTCGTCTGCATCGACCGCGGTCTCGTCGATCTCGATGTCGACGTCGTGAAGGTCAACAACGAGGAGGGCGCCCGAAACGCAATCGAGTTCCTGATCGGTCTTGGCCATCGGCGCATTGCCCATATCACCGGGCACCCGAGCATTGCGACAACGCGAGAGCGCGTCGCGGGATACGACATGGCGATGAGGGCACACGGCCTGGACATCGACCCCGAACTGGTTCGCAACAGCGATTCGAGCTACCAGAGTGGCGCCGAACTGATGCAGGAACTCATCGACCTCGATGAACCGCCGACGGCAGTATTTACGGCCAACAACCTGCTGACGCTGGGCGCCCTGAAGACGATCCACGAGAACGAATTACACATCCCGGAGGACATCTCGATCGTCGGGTTTGACGACATGTACTGGTCGAGTTCGCTGAATCCGCCGCTGACCGCCGTCAGGCAGTCCGGATACGATATCGGGGGCCTCGCAACCGAACTTTTGGTGAAAAAGATAGCTCACCCGGAAGCCTCAACGTCAAGCGTGGTGCTGGATACAGAGCTTATCGTCCGCCACTCTTGCAAACCGCCACGCGGGAGCGTAGCGTAGTAAGTCTCTCTTACGGGGGGAATCCGTTTTTAGATGAGAACGTTCTCATCTCGAAATACGGGAAAAAATGGGAACGTTCCCATTTTTTGTCGTCGGGGCCGCAGGACCCGGCGACAGGCGATGATGCCGAAAAACGACAAGGTTTAACTCAGGGGGCAACCATGAAAACCCTATTTGGCAATGGCATCGGGAAAGCGGGTCTGAGTGCCCTGCTTGTCCTGTTCTTCTACGGCACCGCCTGGTCGCAGGCAGGGCCGTCGGTGCAGGGTACGGTCACCGACGACCAGACCAACGGATTCCTGGAGGGCGCGGTAATCGCGTTGCAGGGTACGTCGCACAGGGCAAGGTCGGGCAGCGACGGTTCATACCGAATGGACGAAGTGCCTGCCGGCAACTACACGCTGACGGTCACCTACGTCGGTTTCGAAGACTTCGAAACCTCCATCACGGTCGGCGAGTCGGGCACGGCCGAAGTTCCTATCGAGCTCTCTCGTGTATTCCGTGTTGCTGACGAGATCGTCGTGCAGGGCTACCGTTTCGGCCAGTCCAAGGCGCTCAACGACCAGAAAGAATCCGCGAACATCAAGAGCATCATCTCCGAAGAACAGATTCAGGCCTTCCCGGACCTGAACACGGCAGAAGTTCTGCAGCGTGTCTCCGGTATCAACATCCAGCGCGATAACGGCGAAGGTCGTTTCGTTGCGATGCGCGGTACGCCGTCGGCCATGACCAACATCACGGTCAACGGCCAGCAAGTCGCTTACTCGAACGGTGAGAACCGCTCGGTTGAACTTGACGTCGTTTCGGCCGCGCAGCTCGCCGGCATCGAAGTCACAAAGGTACTGACGCCGGACATGGACGCCGACGCTGTCGGCGGATCGATCAACCTGAAGACGCGCAGCGCGTTCGACCAGGAAGAGCGCGTGATGCGTGCGAAGGTCGGTTTCGGCGACAACTCGGTCTCCGATGACACCTACTCGCGTGCCTCTTTCGACTTCGCGGACGTTTTTGGTCCGGGCGACAACATCGGTTTCTCGATTGGCCTGAACTTTGCCCGTACCGGCGCGGAACGCCACAACAACGAGCAGAAGTGGGAAGACCAGGAAGACATCAACGACGTTGAGATTCCCATGGCGCTGAGCAACTCGGAAGTGCAATTCTCACGCAATATCCGCGATCGGCTTGGCGTCAACACGCAGCTCGAATTCAAGCTGAACGACGACCACAGGCTGCGATTCGGCGCAGTCTACAATTTCCGCGAAGACGAGCAGGACCGCCAGATCCACCGCGTCCGCTGGGACAGGGGCGATTACATCTCCCCGACGGAAGTCCAGGACCTGCGAATCATCCGATCGTTGCACGACCGGGTCGAAGAACAGGAGATTTCGACGTACACGATCGCCGGCGAACATCGCTTCGGTGCATCAACGCTGGACTTCAGCCTGTCGACCAGCACGGCTTCGACCGAGAAACCGGACGGCCAGTTGAAGCCGGAATTCGAACTGCGCGGCGTTAACCTGAATGTCGTCGGCGTCGACACCAAGGCACCGAACTGGGAGTCGACCGACCCGTCCTTCGACATTTTCGCCGGCGACCTGTACGCGCTCGATGCGATCGACGTGAAATACGAAAACACGTCCAGCGATATCGATTCCGCGGCTCTCAACTTCGAGATGCCGATGCTCTGGGGTGGCGACACCGGCACGCTGAAGATCGGCGGCAAGTTGCGCGCGCTCAGCAAGGAGCGTGCGGACATTCGCGAGAAATGGGAATGGGGTGGCGCCGACGATCTGACGCTGGCCCAGTTCGAGTCCGGCACCGACAACTCGCTGGAAAGCGGTTACTTTCTCGGCAATGAGTACGATACCGACGGGTTCCGCAGCTTCTTCTTCGGCAACCAGATGCCGGGCATGTTCGAGCTCGACGAGAGCCGCCTCGACGTCAATCTCGGCGAACCGTACGACGCGGAAGAAGACGTCACGAGCTTCTACGTCATGACGACGCAGGAATTCGGCAACCTGCTCGTGCTCGGTGGCGTACGCCACGAAACCACGGACCTCGACTACACGGCATCGAACCTGGTACTCGACGACGGTGACTTCGTGAGCAATGAGCTCATCAACGTCAAGCGGGATTACGACCACACGTTCCCGAACCTGCAGTTCCGCTGGCGCGTAACGCCGGAGACGAACGTGCGCCTCGCTTACAGCGAAGGCATGGCGCGTCCGGACTTCTGGCGGGCAATGCCCTACTCCTTCGCCGATCTTGACGAAGGCGAGGTAGTACGAGGCAATGCCAGCCTTGATCCGGCGATCTCCAAGAACGTCGACATCCTGGCCGAGCACTTCTTCAAGGGAATCGGCATCCTGTCCGGCGGCGTCTTCTTCAAGCAGATCGACGACTTCAACTTCCGTACGAGCTACGACGAAGTCGGTGGTCCGTTCGACGGCTTCGAAGTCGAGCAGTACGTCAACGGCGGCAGTGCCGACCTGGTCGGCGTCGAGTTGACGTGGCAGCAGCAGTTCACGCAGCTTCCCGGTTGGATGTCCGGTCTCGGTATCTATGCCAACTATACCTACACCGATGCTTCGAGCATTGATCTCGGTGACGACACGGATCGTACCGACATCGAAGCACTGCCCGAGCAGGTAGGCGACGTTGCCAACTTCGCGATCACGTATGAGAAAGACAGCATCGTATCGCGCCTGGCAATGAACTACACGGGTAAGTGGATCGAAGAAGTGGGTGGCGATGCTGACGAAGACGAGTGGCGCGATGCAGCGACGACTGTCGACTTCTCGTTCACCTGGATGTTCGAAAACGGCCTGGATGTCTTCTTCCAGGCGAACAACCTGACGGACGAAGTGAAGTACGTGTACGTCGGCATCCCGACGCGTTCCCGGCAGTACAGCATTACGGGCCGTACTTACAACGTCGGTGCGGTCTGGGCGTTCTGATCTGCACCTGACAGCCGATACGGAGTTGGTGATGCGAGCATTGCAGTCCCTCTTGTTGCTCGCATCACCCACCTTTTGCCAGTCGGCCGCATGAGGCGGCCCCAGGGTCTTTTTGCATGAATCCGCTACCCATACTGGGTATATCGATGGGCGATCCCGCCAGCATCGGTCCGGAAGTGACGGTCAAGGCGATTGCCGATCCGGCCGTTACCTCGACATGCCGGCCGATTGTCGTGGGAGACGCCGAGGTACTGAGACGGACCATTGAATCCTGCGGCGTCGACCTGCTTGTTCACGTCATTGACGAAGTCGAGAACGCGGATTTTGCAGATGGAACCCTCAGCGTTTACGACCTCGGCAATGTCGATTCGAACGAGCTCGAGCCCGGTGAGATCTCGGCAATGTGCGGCGCGGCATCCTTCGAGTACGTCACGACCAACATCGATCTCGCGATGCGGGGCCGGATCGACGGGACCGTGACCGGCCCCATCAACAAAGAGTCCATAAATCTCGCCGGGCACCGGTTCAGCGGCCACACCGAGATCTACGCCGAGCAGACCGGAACGAGCCGTTACGCCATGTTGCTCGTTGAAGGAAACCTGCGTGTCGTTCACGTATCGACGCACGTATCGCTTCGTGAAGCCTGCGACCTCGTGCGGAAAGAAAGGGTCCTGGAGTCCATCGAGCTCATGCACGATGCCTGTCTTCAGCTGGGAATTCCCGATCCGCGCATTGGGGTCGCGGGGCTGAACCCGCACGCCAGCGATGGCGGCCTGTTCGGCGACGAAGAACAAAACGAGATTCTTCCGGCCATCGAGGCCGCACGCGGGAAAGGCATGACCGTCGAAGGCCCGGTACCGTCCGACACGCTGTTTCCGAAAGCCGTGGGCGGCCTCTACGACGGTTGCGTCGTGATGTATCACGACCAGGGACACATCCCTTTCAAGATCGTCGGGTTCGATTGGGACAGGGAAGCGCGGAAGATGAGCAGTGTGCGCGGCGTCAACATCACGCTCGGACTCCCTATCATCAGGACGTCGGTCGATCACGGTACCGCAATGGAAATCGCCGGCCGGAACATCGCCAGTGCGGATGCGATGAAGCTCGCGATCGACTACGCCGTGCGGCTGCACCAGGCGCGACAGGTGACTTGACGATGTTCGCCGTCATCACGGACGATTTCACGGGCGCGTCGGAACTTGCAGGCATCGCGCTCGAGAAAGGCTACCGGACCGTCATTGAAACCCGATCCGTCTACCTGGCGGATGCCGATGTGCTGGTCATTGCCACGGACATGCGCTCGCAGGATCCTCAGTCGGCTGCGGCGGTTTCGGCGAAGCTGACCGAACAGGTCCTGAAGATGCAGCCGGAGTTCATTTTCAAGAAAGTGGACTCGGTAATGCGCGGCAACATCGGGCCGGAACTCGAAGCTCAGATGCGTGCGGAAAACAAACGCAGTGCGTTGCTGGTGCCGGCCAACCCGTCGCGACAGCGAACCATCGATGGCGGCGTGTACTACGTCGGCGAGACGCCCGTCGCCGACTCGGGATTTGCGCTGAACCACGAGTTCACTGCGGCATCTTCGAGGGTCGTCGATATTCTGAGGACGGGCGGCGCAACGGAAGCGATCTGCATCTCCGCCGACGAGCCGTTCGCCGGCGCCGGTGTGCATGTCGGCAATGCCGTCACCGATCACGATCTCGAGGCGTGGGCCGCGCGCGTCGACGACAATGTCGTACCGGCAGGTGCGGCCGATTTTTTTGCGGCTGTCCTGGACAGCCGGGGACGAGCTTCCAAGAAAAACGGCAATCCACATCTCCAGGCATTCGGCGCGAGACGCCTGTACTTGTGCGGCAGCAACTTCCCGTCCAGCCGGGACGCGGTCGCCAAAGCGAGAAGCCACGGTGTCGCCGTCTCGGACATGCCCGACGAGGTCTACTACGCTGACGAGTTTGACGAGGGCCATATCTCAGATTGGGCGAGCAGCTTGCAGGCGACGGTCGAGGAAAACGGCGTTGTCGTCGTAACCGCCAACCAGGTGCCGGGCCCCGAAAGGCCTGTCCGAAGGTGTTTAATAACGAGGTCCATGGCCGAAGTCGCCAGCAGGGCCGTCAAGGCAGGCCTGGTCGATGAACTGCTCATCGAGGGTGGCGCAACCTCGCAAGCCGTCATGAGCGCGCTTAATGCCGATTCACTTTATCCGTCGCAGTCACTTGCGCCGGGTGTCACGCGCATGCGGGTAGACGCGTATCCGCGAATGCACATTACAATGAAGCCCGGCAGCTACAGCTGGCCGGCCTGCGTATGGAACTTCGAATCCTAGGGGACCGAGCGGATGGGACACGAATCGCTGCACTTTATTGACTACCTGATCATCATCGCAAGCCTCGTCATATCGGTCGGCGTGGGCGTCAGGTTCTCCAAAGCCCAATCGAGTACATCGAAGTACTTCTCGGCGGAGGGCAACGTGCCTGCGTGGGCTATCGGTATGTCGATCTT
>JANQGP010000053.1 GCA_028277265.1 Woeseiaceae bacterium
GTCGTAGATCGCCGCCCGCTCGTCCGGTTCCAGACCCGGCAGATCCAGTGACCAGAATATGCGGCCCTCGACGTACTCCATGACGTAGAAGGTCGTACCGATGATCCCGTCGTCCTCGCACAGCACGTGCGGTCGCGGCACCGGGAATCCTGCGCCGTGAAGCGCGCTGATGACACGGTACTCACGGTCCACGGCATGCGCGGACTTCAACAGTCTTCCGGGCGGTTTACGGCGCAGGACATAGCGGCCGGAGCCGGCGCTGATCAGGTACGTCGGGTTGGATTGTCCGCCCCGGAACTCCTCCAGCGACAGCGGGCCGCTGAAGCTCTCGACATGGGATGCCAGGTAGTCGGCGAGCCTCGCTTCGTCGAATCGATGCGCTTCGCGAACCCCGCGGGTTCCCGTGTTCTGTGCCTGGCGATCAACCATGGCGAGGGAGTGTACCGCTACATGCGGAAAATACCGAACGGCGTCTCGTCCGGTTGTGGCGAGTTCATTGCAGCCGACAGGCCGTGGACGAGTACAGCGCGCGTTTCGACCGGGTCGATGATCCCGTCATCCCACAAGCGACCGCTCGAGTAATAAGGATTCCCCTGGCTCTCGTACTGGGCGCGAATCATGTCCTCGAAAGCCGCTTTGTCTTTTTCAGGCCAGTCTTCGCCGCGCTGCGCGAGGCCTTCTTCCCTGACCGTCGACAGGACCAGCGCCGCCTGGTCGCCGCCCATGACGGAGATACGGGCGTTCGGCCACATCCACATCATCCGCGGGCCGTAAGCGCGACCGCACATGGCGTAGTTACCGGCGCCAAAGGAACCGCCGACCACGACCGTGAACCTTGGAACCGTCGCCGTGGCTACGGCGTTCACCATCTTCGCGCCGTCTTTCGCGATGCCGGCATGCTCGACCCGCTTGCCCACCATGAAGCCCGTGATGTTCTGCAGGAACAGGATCGGCGTCCGGCGCCGATTGCAAAGCTGGACGAAATGCGCGCCTTTCTGTGCGGATTCGGGAAACAGGATTCCGTTGTTTGCGACGATGCCGATCGGGTAACCGTCGATATGCGCGAAGCCGCACACGAGCGTCGCGCCGTAGAGCTTCTTGAACTCGTGAAACTCGCTGCCGTCGACGATACGTGCGATGACTTCGCGTATGTCATAGGGAAACCGGAACTCCCGCGAAACGATGCCGTAAATGTCCTCGATCGGGTGCATCGGATCGACCGGAGCGCGCCGTTCGACACTCGGATGGCGCGGAATATTCAGGTTGGCAACGATATCGCGCGCTATGGCCAGCGCGTGTTCGTCATTGTCGGCAAGGTGATCCGTAACGCCGGAGATCCGCGAGTGCACGCTGCCGCCGCCGAGTGTCTCGGCATCGACGACTTCGCCTGTGGCGGCCTTCACGAGTGGCGGACCGCCCAGGAAAATCGTCCCCTGGTTGCGCACGATGACCGATTCGTCGCACATGGCCGGTACGTACGCGCCGCCCGCGGTGCAGGACCCCATGACGACGGCGATCTGCGGTATCCCCTGCGCGGAAAGCCGCGCCTGGTTGTAGAAGATCCGCCCGAAATGCTCACGGTCGGGAAACACTTCGTCCTGCCGGGGCAGGAACGCGCCGCCGGAATCGACCAGGTAGATGCAGGGCAGTCGGTTTTCCTCCGCGATTTCCTGCGCACGCAGGTGTTTCTTGACGGTGAGCGGATAGTAGGTTCCACCTTTCACGGTCGCGTCGTTGGCAACGATTACGCATTCCTTGCCGTGAATTCGTCCGATACCAGTCACGATACCCGCGCTCGGCACATCGTCGCTGTAGACCTGCCACGCGGCCTGACGGCCGATTTCGAGGAAACGGGCACCGTCATCGAGCAATGCGGCGACGCGATCACGCGCGAGCAGTTTACCGCGCTTCAGGTGGCGCTCACGCGAACGCTCGGGACCGCCTTGCATGACGTACTCGTCGACCTCCCGAAGCTCTTCGGCGAGCGCTTCGTGGGCTTGCTTGTTCTTTTCGAAGTCGTCCGATGAACGGTCGACTCGCGTTTCAATTACCGGCATCGCGTTACTTCGTTGCGTTGAACAACTCGCGGCCAATCAGCATGCGGCGAATTTCGCTGGTTCCGGCACCGATTTCGTAGAGCTTGGCATCGCGCCACAAACGACCGGCCGGATACTGGTTGATGTAGCCGTTACCACCGAGGGACTGGATGGTCTCACCGGCCATCCACGTCGCTTTCTCGGCTGCCACGAGGATACATCCTGCCGCATCGAAACGGGTAGTCTGACCGCGATCGCAGGCGCGGGCGACGGCATAAACGTAGGCCCGGGTGGCGTTCATTGTCGTGTACATGTCGGCGATCTTCGCCTGCATCAGCTGAAACTCGCCGATGGGCTGCCCGAATTGCCTGCGATCGTGCACATACGGCATGACGACGTCGAGACAGGCCGCCATGATACCGATCGAACCGCCCGACAGCACCACGCGTTCGTAGTCCAGACCGCTCATCAGGATCGCGGCGCCCTTGCCTTCTTCAGCCATTCGGTTTGCTGCCGGGATGCGGCAGTCCTCGAACAGGACTTCGCTCGTATCGGAACCGCGCATGCCCAGTTTGTCGAGCTTCTGCGGCGTCGAAAAACCCGGCGTACCGCGTTCGACGATAAACGCGCTGACACCGCGACTGCCGGCGTCGGGGTCCGTCTTCGCGTAGACGATCATCACGTCCGCGCCAGGCGCGTTGGTGATCCACATTTTCGAACCGTTGAGCACGTACTCGTCACCGTCGAGCGCGGCGGTCGTTCGCATGCCCATGACGTCGGAGCCTGCCCCGGGTTCACTCATCGCCAGCGCGCCCAGGTATTCGCCGCTCACGAGTTTCGGCAGGTACTTCTCCTTCTGAGCCGCGTCGCCCCAGCGTCGCAACTGGTTAACGCAGAGATTCGAATGCGCGCCGTAGGACAGGCCGACGGAGGCCGAGGCACGACTGATTTCCTCCATCGCGATCACGTGCGCGAGATAGCCCAGTTCGGATCCACCGTATTCGCCCTCGACCGTGATACCGAGCAAACCGAGTTCGCCGAGTTCCGGCCAGAGATCGCGTGGAAAGTCGTTCTTCTCATCGATCGCTTCCGCGCGCGGAGCGATGCGGTCAGTTGCGAAACTGCGAACCGTTTCGCGCAGCAGGTTGAGGTCCTCGCCGAGGCCGAAATCGAATTCAAACATTGGGATCAGGCAGCCGAAGTTACAGGTGTAACCTCATTTTCCGGGGAAGCCCGCAGGTCTTGAATACCAATCGCGGGGTACCGCGGACCTGTCGAATCAGCGGGCGTTCTGCGGGCGATCGCTTGCGGACAGAGAGTCGATGAACAACGAGAAAAGCTCGAACTGAGACGTGATGCCGAGCTTGGAAAACAGGTTGCGCTTGTGAACCATGACGGTGCCCGGCGCGATATTCAGTTCGCGAGCGACGGACTTCGTCGAATGACCGCGCAGCAGCAGCTGCGTTATCTGACGCTCACGCTGCGTCAGCACATCGTCGCCGAAGTTCTCGAAACACTCGGTCAACCATTGGTGAATGGACCGGTCCGGAACGTCGGGGTCGGCAGTGCGTCCCTCCCAGGCGCGACGCATGCCGGCGAGCACGACGGGCTCGATCAGGTACAGGCGATTGAGCTCCGTTTTCGAAAAACGTTTCTCGACTCGCCCCACAACGATCACGAGCGTCGTCGTTGAAGAGACATCCTGGAGGAAATCCATTTCATCGACGAGATGCGTGCGCTCGACGTACTGACGGTAATACTCGCTCGATCGGAAGCGATCGGGTTGCGCGTCGCGAAACCGGCACATTGACGGTTTCTTCGCGGACAAAGCCATCTGATAGAGCGGATCGAGGAGATAGGGCCCGGCGAGATAACGGTCGAGAAAATGGCGGCGCCTTGCCGGCGCCAGCGAGTGAGCGAGGACCTCTGGAGATGCGTCCTGGTGAAAGGCGAGCAAACTCGTGCCGCTGTTGCTGACCGTCGCGCAAATCAGGTCAACGAGGCGCGCTGAAACCGTATCCGGGTCGCTCGCGTCGACGACTTCGGCGAGCGATGAATGCCATT